>JAUVPN010000080.1 GCA_030598645.1 Hyphomicrobium sp.
CGCCGACCGGCTTTTTGCACATAGGCGGCGCCCGCACAGCTCTGTTCAACTGGCTTTATGCCAAAGGGCGCGGCGGCACCTTCCTTTTGCGCATTGAGGACACTGACCGCGCCCGCAATAGCGATGATGCCGTTGCAGCCATCATGGACGGGCTGAAATGGCTGGAGCTTGATTGGCATGGAGAGCCGGTATCTCAGCACGCTCAGGCGTTTCGTCATCGTGCGGTCGCCAACGAGCTATTGAAAAATGGTCACGCCTATCGCTGCTACTTGACGCCTGCCGAACTCGATAAAATGCGCAGGACGGCGGATGCGGAAAAGCGTCCGCTTTCGATCCGCAGCCCCTGGCGCGAGCGTGATCCGGGCGAGGCTCCAGACGGCATCCCTTTCGCGATCCGGCTGAAGACCCCGGGCGCGGGGCAGACCATAATCGACGACAAGGTGCAAGGTCGCGTCGTGTTTCCTAACAAGGACCTTGACGATTTTATCATCGTGAGAAGCGACGGGAACCCCACATACAATTTAGCGGTGGTCGTCGATGACCACGATATGGGCGTTACCCACATCATTCGCGGCGTCGACCACCTGACAAACTCAGCGCGGCAGCTGCAGATCTATAAAGCCATGAAGTGGGAGATCCCAGTGTTCGCACACGTACCGCTCATCCATGGCCCCGACGGCTCCAAGCTATCAAAAAGACATGGCGCACTCGGTGTCGAAGCCTATCGGGCCATGGGTTATCTGCCCGCCGCCCTACGAAACTATCTCGTGAGACTAGGCTGGAGCCACGGCAACGATGAGATAATTTCGACCGACCAAATGATCAATTGGTTCGATGTCGATGCGATCGGCCGCTCGCCTGCACGCTTCGATTTTGCCAAGCTAGAGGACCTGAACGGTCATTATATCCGGTCAGCCGACGATCTTGAACTTTTGCGGCGATTGGAAGATATCCTACCGTACGTGGAGAATGGCGCGGCGATTATGGAACGACTTAATGCTGATACACGCGCCAAGCTGCTAGCCGCAATCCCCAGCCTAAGAGAGAGGGCTAAAACGCTAAATCAGCTGCTGGAGGGGGCCGGATATCTTTTTGCCGAGCGCCCCATTACTCTGGACGATAAGGCTGCAAAGCTGTTGGATGCCGCCGAACGTGCGAGACTGTCGGTGCTATTGCCTAAACTTGAGGCAATTACCAGTTGGGAGGTCGCTCACTTGGAGGATGCTGTACGTGCTTTAGCTGAAGCCGAGGGCGTTAAGCTTGGAAAGGTGGCCCAGCCGCTTCGAGCGGCGCTGACCGGAAAGGCCGTCTCTCCACCCGTATTCGATGTCATGGCTGTGCTTGGACGCGAAGAGGCACTAGCGCGCATCCGAGATCACGCGGGCTAATCTTTCGGCTAGCTTATTTCAACTAGTTGAATTGCATGAGCTGGCAGCGCTGGCATCAGCGCTTGTTGCGCTGCGAAAAAATCGTGTAGAAAGGGTGAGGGTCGCTAAGGCTGCAGGCCAGCCCCACTTCCAGCGCCAGAACTGGAAAACGATCAAGCAAAGGAACTTGTGCTCCGGAGTTCTCGCAAGAGGCGCTCAGGATTGGATAAAAATTCTTTATTGTAATCAGGTTTCGCAGGGAGACGCGCCATGAATGTGCACGATCGGCCAGACGACGCGCCGGGCCCGGAGGAGACCAACGCCGATCTCGTGCTCAATGGTAGCGAGACGCAGTTGCCTGTGCGTGCTGGCACGCTCGGCCCCAACGTGGTCGATGTCTCGCGACTGTATCGCGAGACGGACTGCTTCACCTACGATCCCGGCTTCACGTCGACGGCCAACTGCGTCTCACGCATCACTTACATCGATGGTGATCACGGCACACTCCTCTACCGCGGCTACCCCATCGATCAGCTGGCGGAACACTCCAACTTCCTCGAAGTGTGCTACTTGCTGCTCTATGGCGAATTACCGCCGAAGGATACCTTCGGAAACTTCCGCCAGACGATATCACGCCATACCATGCTGCATGAGCAGATGACCCGGTTCTTTACTGGATTCCGCCGTGACGCACATCCGATGGCGGTAATGGTTGGTGTGGTGGGGGCGCTGTCGGCTTTCTATCATGACTCAACCGATATCAACGACCCTGACCAGCGAGCGATCGCAACCCACCGCATGATCGCCAAAATGCCGACGATTGCGGCGATGACCTACAAATACTCGTTGGGTCAACCCTTCATTTATCCGCGCAACGATCTCGACTACACGGCGAACTTTCTGCAGATGTGCTTCGCAATTCCCTGCGAGCCCTATCTCGGGAACCCGGTGTTAACCAAGGCACTCGATCGCATCTTCATCCTGCACGCGGACCACGAGCAAAATGCCTCCACATCGACAGTGCGCCTGGCCGGCTCATCAGGCGCTAACCCATTTGCCTGTATAGCGGCAGGAGTTGCTTGCCTGTGGGGGCCCGCGCACGGCGGTGCGAACGAGGCCGCGCTCAATATGCTAGCCGAGATCGGTACGGTGGACCGCATCCCCGAATACATCGAAAAGGCTAAGGATAAGAACTCCGGTTTCCGGTTGATGGGCTTCGGTCACCGCGTCTACAAAAACTATGATCCGCGCGCGAAGGTCATGCAGCAGACGTGTCACGAAGTCCTCGATGCGTTGGGCTCGAGCAACGAACCGCTGCTCGACGTTGCTATGGAGCTGGAGCGCATCGCGTTACAGGACGAGTACTTCATCGAGAAAAAACTTTATCCCAACATCGATTTCTATTCAGGCATCACACTGCGTGCCATGGGCTTCCCCGTTTCTATGTTCACCGTGCTGTTTGCTGTCGCACGAACAGTGGGCTGGATTGCCCAATGGAAGGAGATGATCGAGGATCCGGAACAGCGCATAGGCCGACCGCGGCAGCTTTACATGGGCTCAACTGAGCGCCAGTTTGTCCCACTGGATAAACGCGCATAGGTAATGCGCCTCAAACTTTACGGCGTCACCCAGCTGCTTGGCGCCCGAGTTTAGCATAGTGCAGAACCACTTCGGCTGCGGCATCACTTGGCGTGCCGTGCGCAACTGCTAGCCGCTGAGGAATTTTCTCAAGCGCCGCAAGCTGCTCTGCACGTTCTGGTGTGTTTTTGAGCAAAAGCTCTATCTCGCCAGCAAGCCTCTCCGGCGCGCACTCTTCTTGAAGCAATTCAGGGAAAGCATTCTCGCCCAGAACCAAATTGGCGAGCACCACCGTGGGCACATTGAGCAGGGAACGCAGAAAAGGCGCCGCAACTCGATCAACTCGATAGGCAACAACCATAGGCGTGCCGGCAAGTGCCAGCTCTAACGTCACCGTACCCGAGGCTGCAAGTGCGGCATGGGCCAGCTTAAAAGCGCGAAATTTGTCTTCCTCCCCCTCGATAAGAGCTGGTTTGATGCGCCAATTTTTCACCCGCGCCTCGATGAGAGCACGCAGCTGTGGAGCAGTTGGAATAATAACCTGCGGCGCACAACCACCTTCGCGAAGCAAATGGATCGCTCCTCCAAAAGGCGCCATTAGTCGACCCACCTCCGAGGAGCGACTGCCCGGCAAGACCACTATAACTGGCCGGTCTCGATCTAAATTTAGGCGCTTAGCCAGAGGGGAAGGATCCAGCTCGCGCAGCCAGCTGAGCCGCTCAATCAAAGGGTGACCGACATATGTGCATGGAGGCCCACCCAAGCGATCGTGCGCTGCTGGCTCGAAAGGTAAAAGAGCCATGACGTGATCGAGGTAGCGGCGCATTTTATGCGCACGGCCGGGCCGCCATGCCCAAACGCTTGGTGAAACGTAGTCAATGATTGGCACCGAAGGGCAACGATTGCGGATGCGCTTTGCGATTGGATGCGTAAACTCCGGCGCGTCGATGATGACGACCGCGTCGGGCTCGGCAGCAACTGCTGCATCGACCGCACGGTAGACGCGGCGCACAATGCGCGGCAGCCGCGGCAGTATCGATAAGGGGCCCATCACGGCCACGTCGGATAGCGGAAACTGAGAATCAAGTCCCTCTTGCTCCATCTGGATTCCGCCAATACCAAGATAGTGCACTCGATCTTTGGATCGTATATTGATTGCGGCCATAAGCTTCGCACCCAACGCATCGCCAGAGTGCTCACCAGCAACAAGAAACAATCGCAGATCATGCGTGCCAGCTTCACGACCCACTGAGGCCGGATTACGCCCCGGCGCTGCTGAGCCATAGCCCGCATTCTTAGTCCTTGCCTTCATGTCTGCCCCGGAAGAGCCCTCAGCATGACCACGAATAGACCCAGTCGGTTCGCGTCTTTGGCAGCCCGTTCTGCCGAAGACGACTGTTCGCCGATGAATGCTAAGCCAGCCAGGCGTGATGCCGCAGCGGCGGAAATGGCCGGTCCCAGGGCAACGTTTTGCGCAACCACAGCAACGCCTGCCCGACGGGCCGAGTGCCGCCGCCCCCATTGACGCAAATCCCTTGCACGCTGCAGAAGCACCTCAACTCCTTCGCCGGCTTCGACAGAGAGCACATGGTTCCTGGTAATGACCGTGCCGAGGCTAGGCGCTAGTGGAGCTAGTGCTGATAGAACCGCCGCACCCTTCAAGACATCGGCGCGCTGACGGGACCGCGGGGCTAGACTGCCGACTGTTTGTATCCGCCAATTGGGCTGCGGGCCCGCATACTCGTGTTCGTCGATGGACGCATCCTCGAAGCCTTGAACAAACAGCCCAATCTCATCTGCGCGACGAACAAACTCGATACGCTCAGCTACCAGTGCACCGCCCGCCAGAACGGCAATGCCCGCAAGTCCAACCTCAGCGGCACGCGAAATGGTGGCGGGCCCAATTGCTGGAAGGTCGATGCGCATCTCCTGGCCAGGCTTGGGCCGCTTCACGAGAATGCCCCTCCGCTGTCCGGGCCGCTGCGCTCCTCGCGCCAACATCCCGTCCGTCCCTTCAGCCCCTTCGATTGCGACGACTCGGCCGCCGTCCACGATCACTGCTTGCCCTACATCATAGGGACCCAGCGCACGCACAACGGAAAATCCAAGCGCAACATCTTGCTCTTGTGAAGCGTCCGCTTTAACTCGACCGAGTGGCCCTATACCTACGAGCAGCTTCGGCGCCACACTGGACGGCGCCACGACAGCAAAACCTTTTTGTTCGAAGAAGCGCACAACGCGCGTCAAAACGCTGTCGTCTCCACCCGCTGCAATAATGCGAAAAATTGCTGGGAGATTACGTATGAACCCAAGATCTGGCCGCAACGCCGCAAGGTCTGGGCGGCGGACGGACCCCACAATGACGAGATCCGTACACCCCGCCCCCTTTAACGCCCCAACCATGCTGCCAATCTGACCCCAACCAACAGTTGTCACAGGGTATGGCGCAAGATCGTCGTCAACTTCACCAGCGATTGCGACGATGTGCACGCGCTCACCGCGCGCTGTGGCTTGCTCGGCGATCTCTCGGGGCAGGCTCCCCCCTCCTGCCAGGATCCCGATGGCCCTATGGGCGACGGACATCGCCGTCCTCCCTCAGGCTTCTGTTGATTCTCGCGGCGTGCAAAGGCTGCGCTTGCCGCCGACACGAATAAATTCAAGGATTTCCTGCACAATCGGGTGCGTTGCAAATTCCTGCGCCACGTCTTCCATACGCTCCGTCAACGTGCCCTCTTGGGCAAACAATAGGCGGTAGGCGCGGCGTAGATCGTGGATGTCGGTGCGAGAAAAGCCGCGCCGATGCAGGCCGACTATATTCAGGCCGGACAAGTGCGCTCGGTTTCCCAGCGCCATACCATAGGGGATTAAATCATTCTCCAGTCCCGACATTCCTCCGATGAATGCGTGCGCGCCAATGCGTGCAAATTGGATGACGGCCGCACCGCCACCCAAAATGGCAAAGTTTCCAATCGTGCAATGACCCGCCAACATCACGTTGTTTGAAAAAACGACGTCGTCGCCAACGCGGCAATCGTGACCGACGTGCGAGTTTGCAAGAAACGCGCAGCGATCGCCTACGACCGTCTCCAGCCCCCCACCCTCCGTACCGGGGTTAATGGTGACACCCTCGCGGATAAAGCAGGACTCGCCGATTCTTAGCGTCGAAGCCTCACCCTTGTACTTCAGATCCTGGGGCTGATGGCCAATGGACGCGAAAGGAAATATGCGTGTCCCTGAGCCAATCGTGGTGTGTCCAGCAACCACCGAATGGCTTATGAGCTCCACGCCGTCGCCCAACGTTACCTCGGAGCCAACGACACAGTATGGTCCAATCTTGACGTCGGCACCAAGATTGGCGCCGGCTTCGATCACCGCTGTCGGATGAGCTGTCATCTCACCCATTCTTACTGCCCGCCGCGAATGCCCGGGCATCTGCCGTATCGGCAAGCATCGCGCTTATCTCCGCCTCCGCCACAATTTGACCTTCGACCTTAGCCTCACCGGAAAACCGCCAAACGCGGCCGCGACTGCGGATCTTACGAACGTGATAGTGCAATTGGTCTCCAGGCAGAACAGGTTTCCGGAACTTTGCGCGGTCGATACCCATGAAATACACAAGCTCCGCCTTGTAGTCCTCGCCCAGGCTATGCACGCAAAGGGCCCCCGCCGTTTGCGCTAAGCCTTCGATGATTAGCACTCCTGGCATTACTGGAAATTGCGGGAAGTGCCCCTGGAAGAACGGCTCATTAATCGTGACGTTCTTGACCCCGACGCAACTATCATCCCGATTCATATCATACATGCGATCGAGCATGAGGAATGGATAACGGTGCGGCAGGAGCTGCAGAACGCGCACAATATCCGCTGTTCCAAGCTCAGTTTTTGGTGTCGCCTCGTCCATATTGGTCAAGCTCCATGCATCTTCGAGCTATGCCTTTCCCCAAATGTTGGCAGACTACTGCACTTAGCCCGCGCCACCCCGACCGGACTGCTTATCACGTTTCCCCGCCATCCGCCTCAGGGCGGCGAGTTCCCGGGCCCAGTGTTTCAGCGGGCGCGCTGGCGTCCCGCCGACGCGTGCTCCGGCAGGCACATCCTCTTTCGGGTGCGACGCGCCAGCGATTTGGGCCCCGCTGCCGACCTTGATATGCCCGACAGTGCCTGACTGTCCTCCCATAACGACAAAATCACCAAGTTCGGTGGAGCCGGAGATGCCCGAATGAGCAACAATCACACAGTGGCGCCCAACAATAACGTTGTGCCCGATCTGCACAAGATTATCAATTTTGGTCCCTTCGCCAATGATAGTATCCTTAAGCGCACCTCGGTCGACGGTTGAATTTGCGCCGATTTCCACGTCGTCCTGGATCAAAACGCGCCCAATCTGAGCCACTTTGAAATGGCACTGGACGCCCATTGCGAACCTGAATCCATCCTGACCGATACGCTCACCAGCGTGGACGATCACTCGGTCGCCGAGCAGCGCGTGGGTCACCGTTGCCTGCGCGCCAATGTAGCAATCGCGCCCGATCGCCACGCGGTAGCCGACGACGGCGCCGGCTGCAATGCGCGTCCCTTGCCCGATCTGCGCCTGCGGCCCGATAACGGCGCCTGGTTCAACAACGACACCCGCCTCCAGCTCTGCCGAAGTATCGATCGGTACTGTCGCACCGGCGCCTGCCACTTTGGGCCTAAGAGCGTCCGGATAGAACAGATTGAGAGCCCGCGCAAAACCGCAATAGGGCTCCGACGTCAGCAGCGCTGCAGTACAAGTTGGGACGCGATTGCCGAATGCCGGCAATACCAAGCAGGCCCCCGCATGCGTTTCGGAGAGCCGGCTAAGGTATTTGCGATTATCGAGGAACGACAGGTCACGAACCGTGGCGTCGGACAGGGGACGTACATCCTTAAACGATTTTATAGGATCGGCACCCGAGCCCAGCTTGGCCCCCGTCGCCGTAGCGATATCGGCCAATGAGAACGGCCCGGCCCGCTCGAAGAAACCGGGATGCTCCATTCGATGCAACCGCCGCTTGGCGACGCTCCGTTCTAGTTTCGAAAGGCGCGGAGAGTGCCCCGCTAGTTGAACGAACGAATCTTTTCTTTCAGCCCCCTTTAAAGCATTAAAAGTTGGTCTGGGCGCCGAACCTGAAGAACTGAGTCTCGTCGTAGGACTCTTTCGTCAACACTTTGGCAAAGTCCATTCGAATCGGACCAACCGGCGAGGCCCACAATATGCTGGCGCCAACCGAGGAGCGAATTGACGAGCTATCCGCCAAGCAGATGCCCTTGTTGAAGTTGCCATTCGGACATTGCGTATTCAATTCATTTGCAAGTTCAGCAGCACCAAACAATGAGCCAGCATCCGCAAACACAGCACCCTGAATCCCTAGATCATCCGGAACAAGCGGAATTGGGAAGCGAAGTTCGGCAGTTGTAGCCCAATACGTGGTGCCACCAAGTGAATCGTTCGTTAATAGATCGCGTGGACCGTAACCGGCACGCTCGAAGCCACGAACCGTTTCACCGCCCTTGAAAAAGGTGTCGAGGAGCCGCACGTCTTGGCCACCCCACCCCGTGATATGACCACCGATCGCACGGGTAACGAATTGGATATGTTCTGTAACTGGATAATACCCGCGAGCCTCGGCCTGCACACGCGCGTACTGCACATCACCGCCGAGGCCAGCAAAATCAGTGCTTCCCTGGAACCAAACACCCGTTGTCGGATTCTTGGGGTGATCCCGCAAATCGTAGGTAAGTGTTGAGCCGACGGACGAAGTGTACGCTACGCCGGCAGCCTCCTGGATGGCGAGCGACGAGAAGGTGTTCACATCGAAGATTTCATCGCGCGACAACCTGTAGTTTGTCTGCATCCATAGATTTTCAGTGAGCGGGAAACCGAGGCGCAAGCCTCCGCCCGATGTGCGACTACGAAAGCCCGACTCGCTCGTCTGATCGATTTCCTTGTGGAATAGATCAAAACCGGCGGCCAAGTTAAGGCCGAGGAAACGCGGCTCTGTGAAGTTTAAATCGACTTGGATACGATCAAATGAACCGGCAAGTTTCAGCCTCAAGAACTGGCCATTGCCCATTAGATTGCGCTCGGTAATACTGATGTCACCGATTACGCCCTCTGCCGTCGAGAAGCCCGCGCCGAACGACAATTCACCCGTCGACTTCTCTACAATTATCACGTCGAGCACAACACGATCCTGCACGGGACCAGGCCGGCGCTTAACCTCAACCTTTTCAAACAGACCAAGCCTCTCCAGTCGCCTCTTGGCTTTGTCAACGAGCAGAGGATTGTA
>JAUVPN010000240.1 GCA_030598645.1 Hyphomicrobium sp.
AGAACTCGGCGATCCGTATCGACCACATATTGGCTAATGACGCGATTGAGGTTGTCACAGGCGAGGTGGTCCACAGTACCGCCAGCAATCGAGCGAGCGACCATCATCCAGTCATGATGGAGTTTCGAATTCGGTCGACGTGACGAACAGATTCCAATCCAACGTTTTTGGCCAAAGGTTTGGCATAAGAGATCCCTCATTTTCGCGCCGTGGTTTGGTGTTTAGGACTGTGTTTGCGTTGAGTCACGCGTGGCGCGATGGTTCGCTTGATTTCGTTAGGTGGTCAGTTCATCGAGGCACGTTTCATAGACTGAGAGATAGAAATCGATATCTGCCTCATCCGCGGCTAGCGAGACTGCCGGACTTGCACTGTAGATGGCTTCCCAAACGCCGCGATTTGCCATGTAAACACGCATAAGATTGCGTAGCTCCGAATCCACCACCGCCTGAGCTTGGGCATTGGTGCGCGGGAGTTCTTCGGCGAAGTGATAGCCCGACCTGTTGTACAAGCGGTGCGCTGTCCAAGGCAAACCGCGCCTACGGGCACCAACCTCTATTCCATCAGCCAGCTTTCCCCCCAAGTGGGCCGCTTTGGCTTGCGCCTCCTTAGTCAGCACATGGTCAAGCGTGGCGCGGATCGCCGCAAATTGAAGGGGATTGCCGAACATCGTGCCACCAATCGCCAAATCCGGCAGATAACCACGATCTCCTGCCTGGAGCGTCTCCTCAATGAAGTTGGCCAACTCTCCTTTCAAACCATAGAGCCCTGCAGGTATGCCACCTGCGATCGCTTTGCCGAGCACAAGGATATCACAATCGATGCTCCAGGCGCGTTTTAGCCCCCCATAGGTACAGACGTGGGTGTGCGCTTCATCGATTACGAGCAGGCCTCCGAAGTTGCGCGTCAGTTCACGAAGACCGTCCAGGAAACCCGCTTGAGGCATGAGAACGCCACCGACGTTGGTGGCGGCGGCCTCGACCAACACGCAGGCCGTTTCTCTCCGCTCCAACACCCTTTCGGCAGCAGAGAGATCGTTGTAAGGGACGATATCCGTAGCTTTACCGGCTTCCTTGGCCAGCCCCCTGAGTTCGGGTTGAATACCGTCCTCTCCTGGAATATGGCAGGTTTCATCCAGCATACCGTGGTATTTGCCATCGAAGACGAGGACACGATCGCGCCCAGTAAAGGCACGAGAGAGCCGAATGGCCTCCGAGTTGGCGCTCGAAGCGGCCAGCGTAAATTGCCAACCGGGCAGGCCGTAACGCTCTGCCAGCGCTTTGGTCACGAGGATCGCCTCTTCATTGGGCAGCAAGTACTGGCTCCCACGCAAGAACTGAGACATCACCGCTTCGGCCACGACTTCCAAGCCGTAACCACACCCCATGCTCGTGTCAGCTAGGTTCATATCGAGATAGCGATGACCATCAACATCAGTGAAATAGGCACCTTTCGCTTCTTGGACGAAAATCGGCTCATGGGCGTAGAGACTCACCATCCAAGCCATAGGCACGCCTGCCGGCATGCTCGCTCGCGCTTTTTCTAACAACTCCATGCTGCGCGGTCGCTCCGCAACGAAACGCTTGTCTTCGCGTTCCCTCAGCGCGGCAATCCTGCGATGGTCGATTTGCATGATCGGGCTTTCCTGGGCTTCTGGCTCTTACTGTGAGGCGCTGCGGAACTGTCTTTTGCCTGTTGGTACGCGCCCAATAGAATAGTATCAGATGTTCGGTCATCATGATCGTGATAAGATCAACCTTGTTCTAAACATCCAAGGCAAATGCGGTACTGGTTGTTCGGCACTTCGTACAGCGGCGGGTGGCTGCCGATCAGCGTCGCAAATGGGATGGAAATTGTGGCCAATTGACAGTCGTAAAGAAATGGACATCCGTAAAACACTCATCATTAAGGAAACAATTGAGGCCGATAGCAACGGAAAAGCTTGCGAACCAATCATACGGGTCGTTGCTGTCGCGGTAGTACAAAACCCGTTTGCCGGACGCTTTGTCGAGGACTTGTCGGCTCTATTTGATGCCGGCGGAGCGATCGGCGAAAAGCTGATGGCAGACGCGGTAGCGATGCTGGGAGGTGCGCCCATTAGCTACGGCAAGGCGGCCGTTGTTGGCGTTGCCGGAGATTTGGAGCACGGTGGAGCGATGATCCATCCCAAGCTCGGCAAACCGATGCGTGCCGCCGTCGGTGGCGGTAAGGCGCTCATCCCATCAAACGTCAAGGTCTGTGCTGCCGGCACGCCGATTGATCTTCCACTTGGTCATAAGGATGAGGCCTGGTCTTTTGACCATTTCGACACGATCACTGTAATGGTCCCGGATGCGCCTCGCCCGGACGAAATCGTACTTTGCATGGCGGTTGCTGATGGTGGGAGACCTCACCCTCGCGTTGGTAGCGGACCCATTACAGACTGAGTAGCTGAACTACAAACACGAGATTGCGAACAACACAGCTCTATGACCGGCGCGCCGATGAACTCACGGTCGATCTGACGGACCACCCGTCACGAATGTGACGAGATGGCCACGGGCGCCCTGGAAGAAGCGCGGAAGCGATCACAAGCATAATCCCCTGAGGTGCAGTCGGACCAGAACCGCTCGAAAAAGGCCTACAAGAGACAACTAACGCAGATCTGACCGGCCATTTCTTGCCCACCAAGAGGAGCCCAAGTTAGACTAGGCTGCGCATTGAACATTGAACTATAGCCCACGCGCAAATGAAGGAGAATGAGAAGTGGCTTCAATTACTGAAATTGCAAAGGATTTCTTCGATGCATGTGAGACGGGCAAGGGCTGGGATGGATGCCAAGCCTACTGCGAAGCAGATGCATCTTTCTCGTCACAAGCGGAGCCGCTGGCCGAGATGCAGACAGTCAACGAGTACGCGGACTGGATGAAGGGCCTGCTCGCAATCATTCCTGACGGTAGCTACGAGGTTAAGGCGTTTGCCACCGACAACGAGCGCGGCAGCGTGAGCGCTTACGGTATCTTTTCGGGGACGCACACAGGCGAGGGGGGACCGGTACCGCCCACTGGCAAAAGCGTTAGATCCGACTACGTCTACGTTATGGAATTTAACGGCGACAAGATCCGACACATGACCAAGATCTGGAACGCCGGCTGGGCCGTGAAGGAACTTGGCTGGGCGTAAGAGGGTACAAGCAACGCATCGTTTCAATTCTGGATCCCGCGCTCCGAATTGGCGCTGAGCACAGCCGGACCATGCCACCAGCCAACGAAGCATTCAACAATAGGCTACGTGCCAAATTGAACGATACCCCGTTCGGATTCACAGCACTGCTTCCACTTTAGGAAAGAACACTAGATAAGGGTGCAGTTAATCAAGGTTCGTTCAGTCGAACAGGTATTGCATGGCGAGACGCTGGCTCATTCTTGCGACGCTTACACTGGCGCGGGCCTCCATGGGTTTTCAATTCCAGTCGGTACCGGCGATCGCGCCGCAGCTTACCGGCGAACTGGGCATAAGCTACGCGTTTTTAGGCACCATCATCGGGCTGTATCTCCTGCCCGGCGCCTTTATCGCGCTACCTGGCGGCTGGCTCGGGCAGCGGTTTGGCGACAAGCGAGTTGTCTTGGTGGGTCTAGCGCTGATGACCATTGGTGGCGTAATCCTAAGTGTATACGATGACGCGCTTAGCCTTATGGTCGGTCGCATAATTGCAGGCGCTGGCGCGGTCCTTTTGAACATTCTGGTCACTAAGATGGTGGCTGACTGGTTCGCCGGGCGCGAAATCGTCACTGCGATGGGGATCCTGATCACGAGTTGGCCGCTTGGCATCGCGCTCGCGATGATCGTGCTGCCGAGCCTTGCTACCGCACTTGGCTGGCCGGCGGCGATGCTAGCAGGAGCGGTGGGAGCAGCAGTCTCCCTAGTACTTGTTGGTCTGCTCTACAAAGCACCGCCCGGGGCAGACAAGGTTGCCAAAAAGCGTCCGAACATTGCGCTCACACGTCCCGAGCTTGCGCTCAGCATCATCGCTGGACTGGTGTGGACATTCTACAACGTGGGATTCATCACGCTGCTCGCTTTTGGATCAGAATATCTTATATCGCAGGGCGAGAGCGCGGTTGTCGCTGCCGCCGTAGTGAGCATTGCAAGTTGGCTCATCATTCCAAGCCTCGCCGCAGGCGGTTGGATTGCTGAACGGATCGGGCGACCTGATCAGACCATAATTGCATGCCTACTCATTGTTGCCATTCTGATTTGCGCCGTCACACTATGGGGCGCTTCTGCTCTGCCGTTCGTCGTCATCGGCTTGCTCTTCGGGCCTCCTGGGCCGCTGATCATGGCCCTGCCGGTAGAAGGTGTACGAGTAGAAAATCGTGCCGTCGGACTGGGGATCTACTTTACCTGCTACTACGTCGGCATGGCCGTCACGCCATCTCTGGCGGGGCTTGCTCGCGATCTGACCGGTTCGCCCGCTACTCCGCTCTGGTTTGC
>JAUVPN010000193.1 GCA_030598645.1 Hyphomicrobium sp.
ATGTCCGCTTTTGGCACTTAGCGGACATTGATGTTGCCTCTCAGAATGTCCGCTTTCGGGGGTAAGGCGGACATCGGTCGGTCCCGCCTAACATTGGACAGGCCAGACTAAACTCGCGGGGTTGCGGGCCCTGACTCCTAGACGTGCTTGCGCAACAGCCCCCTCGTACGTTCTTGAACAAATCCTACCCCCGCAACCAGACATAAATATAACAATATCATAGACTTATATTCGCGCCGAGCCAACTGGCGTGAACCCTTGTTCTTGGTCTGGGGTCCCGCTGGGGTCCCAGCCGTACAAGTTTTCTTCTGCGGCCTGCGCTCAAAAACACGATCACTGCGGCCGACCAAGCGATCACCAAAACGTGCAAACGAGCGGGACCGTTATGACACCCGCTCGCTATTTGCTATCTGCCCAGCTTTTCTGCTCAGTGGCTGTTCCCTTTGGCCTGCCCCCCAAAGCGATACCTGCTTCTCAGTTAGAATCCGGCCCTCATTTGCCAGCGTCTGGACTTGTTGGAGCGTAGCGTAAGGCCCGGACGGAGGCTGGCTGAAAGGTCGTCTCCGGAGCTGGTGGGCGATAGCCGAGGGAAAAGCGACGATGTCCGCTTTTGGTCAAAAGCGGACATTTGAGCGCGCCTCAGGGATGTCCGCTTTACCCTCAAGAGCGGACATCGTGAAGCGCACCCGAATCCCTATTTTTGAAGCGCAAGGGATCGCTGGAAGCCTCTTGGAAAGGAACTCTACCTAACATCCCTTTTCGATGGACAGCTCCGGCCATTTCTTCATGTCGGCAGCTATGCCCCAATACAACAGCTTTAATTCCGCTAGCGGCACAGACACAACGAGCGGCGGCTTATCGGTCTCTGTGAAGTGGAGAAACGCCTTACCCTCGTCTGGTCGGAATTGGTAGTTGAGGCTGCTCGCCTCGCACTCACGGATGCTTTCAACTGCCACTTTTCGCCTCCATCGTTGGAAGAATGGCCATCGCTCGCTCTAGAATACCCGCGTACGAGCGTCCTTAGAGATTCTGCGAGAACTAGCCTATTTGCAACTTGGCTTGCGGGCTCTCTATTGCCGGCATTCAGCCCGATGCGGGCGCGAACCGCATTACCGCTTTCGATATCTGCCAATGAGGCCCACCGTGGAGTTTAGCAAGCAGAATGTCCGCCACCTCTACTACGGTAAGGATCGGCGCAATCGCATATTTCGTTTTGCGCTGCTCATATTCGACGTCGCCTCGGTCGTCTTTTTCATCGCTACGTCGATGGTGCACCCGTCGGCCTGGATCTACTGGGTCGACGGCGTGATTGCGCTTGTCATTATGGCGGATCTTGCAGCACGAATCTGGATCGCCGAGCGCCCCAGGCGTCTTTTCAGGGAATTTACGACGTGGACGGACATCATCGTCATCGTCACGCTCCTCCTGCCCATGTTTCTGGACAGCTTCCTGTTCCTGCGCGTCCTGCGGGCACTCAGGGTGCTTCGCTCCTACCGGGTTCTCGCCGACTTGCGTGAGCAGTTTTCGTTCTTCAAGCGCAACGAGGACGTGATCCAGAGCATCGTCAATCTTCTGGTGTTCGTGTTCTTCATGACAGCGCTCGTCTACGTCCTACAGGTGCACACCAACCCCAAGATCACGAACTACGTCGACGCTCTCTATTTCACGATCTCGGCGCTTACCACGACGGGCTTCGGCGACATCACGCTTGAGGGCACGACTGGGCGTCTGCTGTCGATCATAATCCTTCTGGTCGGCGTCGCTCTCTTCCTGCGCCTCGTGCAGACAATTTTCCGCCCGCCGCATGTCAATTTCGAGTGCCCGGACTGCGGCTTGGTACGCCACGAAACGGATGCGGTCCATTGCAAGCATTGTGGCCGGGTGCTGCATATCACAACCGAAGGTGAAGGCGACTAGGACCTATAGTGACACCTGGCATCCCAATACCGATGGCAAGCTCGCGTTCCACGTCTTGTTCGCCGTCGGCCACGTTGTGCCTGCCCCACAAAGCGGTACCGGTCTCTAAGTTAGAATCCTGCAAGGCTCGTTTCCGGCCTTCAATGTCCGCTTTGGGTCAAAAGCAGACATTTGAGCATCGGTTGCCGATGTCCGCTTTACCCCCGAAAGCAGACATTTTCAGAGGCGGCTCAGATGTCCGCTAAGTTCCAAAAGTGGACATTGGAGGCACCAAAACGACTGCAATCCGATCCCCAACTAGCCTACGAATGGGTATCTAGCTTCGCGCATATCGGAAAGCTAACGTCAGATCCAGTTGTGCGGTGCGGATGACCAGAGAGCGAGAACGAGATGACGTCCAAAATGTCTCTCGAGACCGCAGTTCTCGCTGCCACCTTGTTTGCTCCCGGCGGGATCGCGCAGGCTGCCGATTGCGATGTTGCTATCCTGAACGGTCGGGTCATGGACCCGGAGACCAATTTCGATGCTGTTCGCAATGTTTGCGTCAAGGGCGCGAAGATTACGGCGATCACCACCGACAAGATCTCCGGCAACGAGACCATCGACGCCAAGGGCCACGTGGTCGCCCCCGGTTTTGTCGACGGGCATGTCCACATCGTCGATGTTCCGCTTGGTCAGAAGGGAATCCTGCGGGACGGGGTGACAACAGCCCTCGACCTGGAGGTTGGCGCCTACCCGGTTGATCTCTGGTACGACAATCTGGCGGGGAAATCGCAGACGAACTATGGTGCGGTTTCCTCTGTCGCCGCGGCGCGCACCGCCGCGTTCAATGCCGATTACAAATCCGCGACCGGAAACATGGTCACCGACCTGTTTACCGGCGTCCCGGTTGGGGCCGATTGGTCGAACCGGGTGCCGAAAGATGACGAGCGCAAGAAGATCGTCGAGATTGTCGAAGAGGGCCTAAAGCGCGGCGCGCTCGGCGTCGGTCCGCCCGCCGGCTACATGACGCTGGGCTTCACCTCCCAGGAGCTGATCGAGATCCAGAAGCTTGTCGGCAAATACGGACGGTTCAGCCATATCCACACACGCTTCTCGAGCCAGACTTCGCCGACATCCGGCATTCTCGCGTTTCAGGAACCATTCGCTTCAGCCGGGTCGTACGGTGGCGGTGTGATCATCGCACATTTCACTGCCCAGTCTCTCGCCCTGTCGGAACCGGCAATGGCCTATGTCGATGAACTGCGGGCCAACGGCTTACCGATCGTCCTGGAGGTCTACCCTTACAACTTTGGCGCAGCGGGCAATGGGGTCGCAGCCGACTACCTGAAGCCCGAAAATTATCAAAAGAATATGGGGCGCGACTACAAGGATATTATTGATACACAGACGGGCAAGCCGCTCAACAAGGCGACGTACGACAAGCTGGTCAAGGATGATCCCAATCATCCGGTGCTGTTCTACAATGCAACGGAAGAGGACATGCTGAAAGGCGTGGCGCATCCCGACGTGCTCATCGGCTGCGACTGTTTCCCGTTTACCGATCCCAAGACCGGCAAGTTCGTAAGCGACTGGGACACGCCATGGGGCAGCGTCAATACCCATCCCCGCACCGTCGGCGCGCACGCCAAGGTGCTACGTCTGGCGCGCGAGAAAAAGGTGGACCTCACGCTGATGCAGGCAATCTCGAAGATGAGCTATCAGTATACCAAGTTCCTTGAGGACAACGGTGTACCGCAGATGGCCTTTAAGGGCCGCGTGCAGGTCGGTGCCGACGCCGACATTACGATCTTCGATCCTGAAACAGTGACCGACAACTCATCCCTGGATGCCGGCAAGAACTCCTTGCCGTCAACCGGCATTCCCTACGTCATCGTCAACGGAACAATTGTCGTGAAGGATTCGAAGGTTCTCAAGGATGTGTATCCAGGCCAGCCGATCCGCAATCCGATCATCGAATAGGCGCCGGACTTCACTAAAAATTTGATGGCGCCCGTATACGCGCTTACCCCTGAGAGAGAGGACGTTTTCAGGCGAGGGCACCGAACCCAAGGAGTTGTTTTAACGTTCGTAGGCGAGGGCCAAGGATAATAACGATGAGTAGCGAGTCACTGCCGCCTGGAATCGTTTCGAAGGAAGCGCCGCAAACGTTCTTGGAAGCCGTCGCAAAGATCAACGCCACGCCAGCGTTCTTCGAGGCGCTTGCTAAGCAACCTGATCCCGGCCCGACGATCAACCTCAATCTTCTCCGCTATCGTCCGAGAGGCGACAGTGGCCGCTACGATCGCTACGGGGCCGTGGCTGGCATGGCGATCGCGAACGTCGGGGGCGACATCATCTATCATGATGAGGCGATAACTAACATTCCGAAGATCTTCGAGATGAGCGACAAGTGGGGCGGCGTCGTCTACGCGATGTACCCCAGGCGGGCAGCCTACCTGCAGCTGCAGAGGGACATCGACTATCAGATGGCAATCCCTGACCGCGTGGCTGGCACCTATGAGCGCATGCTTTACGTGCTGAGCGACGGCGACGCCATCTTTGATGCCACAGGCTCCATTGAAATTTTCCATGAAACAAACACGCGCGTGGCTTTCGATGATGGCTATTGCGTGGTGTCGGAGTTTCTGCGCTTCAAGAAACCAAACGGACGAAAAGAGTATGAGATATTCGCCTCCGCGTTCGCGCCAATGCTGAAACAGATAGGCGGTGAGGCCGTCCTGTCTGTGCGGGCGGAAATGCCGATCGTCTCGGAGGAATATTGGGATCACTTCGTCTCGTTCCGCTTCCCCTCGCTGAAAATGATGGAGGAGTTCTACCGCAGCGATGCGTTTCAAGAGATCAACGTTCATCGCATCGAGAGCCTCGAGGCGACATTGGCAGTGCCATCCAAACCCCAGAAGATGCCACCGAAGCCGACTGCAAGAGTGGAGGAGACGAGATGAATGTAAGGGCTGTTCCCAAATTCATAGCATCGCTTGTTTGCCTGGTGGCGCTGACAGCGGGTGTAAGTGCGGAGGATACAATTGTAGAGCCAGGCCGAGGCGCCAATAGCAAGAACCCGCTCAAGAACGTTTACTTCGGCGAGCAGCACATGCACACGCGCAATTCGTTCGACGCGTTTACGGTCGGTGTGCGCCAGACGTGGGAGGATGCCTACCGTTATGGCATTGGCGAGGAAATTACGCTCTCTACGACTGGCCAGAAGATCAAGCGGACCACGCCCTACGACTTCGTCGCCATCACGGACCATTCCGAGTATTACGGCGTCCTCAAGGATCTGGTCGATCCGAAAAGCGAACTCTCCAAATCGAAATTCGCCAAGGGATTCGCGGAGGGGATCAAAGACCCTAAGGGCGGAGGCAAATATGTCAGTCAGCTGATCGGGACCCTGCTCACCAACACCCCGATGCCGGAATATGTCACGCCCGAACTGCTTACTTCGAACTGGCAAAAATTTGTCGAGACAGCAAACAAGTTCAACAAACCAAGCATCGATGTCCAGCCAGTGGCCCAAGGAGAATGAAGCCTTTTCTTATCTTGCAGTTGAGACCTGAACCGGCCGCTGCGGACAACGAGTTCGATGCCATCCTACAAAAAGGCGGGCTCGCTCGGTCACAGGCCG
>JAUVPN010000224.1 GCA_030598645.1 Hyphomicrobium sp.
GAGCAACGCTTCCAAGCCGAGCCTGCGCGCATCCGCTTCGAGGCCAGCGCGTTTTAAAGCACGGATCGAATCGCCGAGTGCAATCACATGAGCGCCTTCTGCGCCACTGGGCCCGAGCGTTTTCATTGTTAGCAGGACCGTGCGTCCGAACTCACGCTTTGCGGCGGCATCTTGCAGCTGAGAAAGGACGCCCGTTTCGGGTAAGAAGCCGCCGGGCGGCTGTGGTGTGCGGCTCGCAGCCTCCCATAGGGGGATCGGCACATTGTATTCTAGGGCGTCGAGAACAGTGGCAAGTCGATGCAAAAGCGTTGGGTCAAGTCGCCCGCGCACGGCTAGATCTTCGATGAAAGCAAGACTGACACCACGATCCGATGCGGTTTGGCTGTCGGCAATATCGACCAAGGCAAGCCAGTGGTTGAGATTGCTGCTTCCTGCGCCAGTAGAAGCCGAAGCGAACTTGGCCCAGCTTTTTGCTCGTTGATAATCACCCGCAGCAATGGCGACTTCGATCCCTGTTTCCGCATATTCCCTGATTTCGGGAGTAGCCGTGACGCTTTGAGATTGAGGAGCAATCATGCGCAAACCCGTCACGTAGAATCCTGCACGTCGCGACTCGTCGAGAAACGCACGCATAAGTCGTACTTTCCGCCGTGGTATGCGCTCAGCTTCTGCTGCAACGAATAGCGCCGCGCGATTGAGACCTGCCGAATCAGCTCCGCCGTGTACCTGGCGCGTCGCGGCTTGCCGGCGATAGATGTCGGCAAGTGCCTCCGGCGTGATGGCGTTGAATTTGGCCGCCACTTCCGCGGCCGCCAGTTTAAGAGCCGGCTCAGTTTTGGGGTCGAGCGCGAGCGCGGCCAACAATGACGGCGCCGCATGATTCAAAAGCGCAGTCGTATCGATGATTCCGCCGGCTGCTTCAATGAGGCGATAGTCCAGAAGAGTAATGCGCTGCTTGTCCCGAATAGTGGGTTTTATGCCAAGCGTAATGGCGTCGAGGGCCGCAATGCCGCCCGTGTCTGGCAGTCCTTGTTCACGCGCAAGTTCGGCTGCCAGTCCCGCCCCGGCCCTGTCACCGTCAATTGCAGCACAGTACCCGGATATGAGCGCCGCTAGGCCCTTGAGAGACTTCGGTGCATTTCCGGTAAGTGGACCGCCGTTCCGCGTCGCCGCGCAGCCGCCCGCCCTCTCTCCCTTTCCGATCTCGTTGCGTGCCGTGAGTGTGGCGATGAGGGGGCTTGCCGATGAAATACTCGAAAGTGCCAGCGAGGCCTCCTCTAAGAGACCCGACCGATAGAGAGCCTCAAGACTTAGGAGCAAAAACTGGTCGTCAGTCGTGCCGCCGGTGGGCGGCGCACCCTTTGACGTGATGAGACGCAGCCAGAGCTGGTGGAGCGCCGGCGAACGCGACGGGATCTCAATTTCGGAGATCAGCGCCTGCAGCGTTTTAACGTCTAGGCCCCGCCAAAGCTCGAATGGCAAACCAGAGCCGTCCGTAGCCATGACCGGGGCGAGTTGCGAACGGCGGACCTCGCGGAAGTCTTCGTTCAACGGTTGATACAAATTGGAGTCGCGGTTGCGATCGGCTTCGGCTTGCGATGCCTTATCGCTCTCCGTGTGCTTGTTGTCCGGTTGGCTGAAGGGGTTGAGCGGGTTCCAGTCCTGTGGGGACGCAGGTCGCGCACCCAGTGAGAGCGCAAGTGTGACAACCAGAGAGAAGGCTAAGGATGGCTTCAGCATGTATCGCGAGCTTATCACTCCTTGCGAACCTTCACGCCGGGCACGACCTTGGTGACAGCGCTCGGCTGGGGCTCGAAGTTAGTAGACAAAATGTATAGACCGCTCATAACGATGGCGCCGATTACACCGATGACCACCAGAAAGCGAAATAAACTGGGCATTTCTGCTATCCCAAAAAACTGAACTCAAGTCTTTATGTCATGTTGGCGCCAATAAGGCTGACAGGGTACAATATTTCGTACTGGGCCGTGCATGCCCTGCGGCCGATTTTTGACCAGTTGCAAAGGTGCCAGCCTTTGCAATTTTTGCGCCCCCCCCCAAACGACCAGCGGCTCTCTTTTGGCCCCTGCGCACGGAAACAAAGACCCTCGATAAGTGAGTGATTTGGACACGATCGGAAGAGAGGAACAATGGGCGATGCCCGATCTCCCAATGCCATAAAGGCCTTATTGGGCGCAAAATCGATCGTGATGGTTGGGCTAATGGGCTGCGGCAAATCGGCGGTTGGCCGTAGGCTTGCAGGTAAGCTTGGTCTGCCGTTCATTGATGCCGACGAGGAAATCGAGCGCGCGGCCGGCAAAAGCATCGAAGACATCTTTGCCGATCATGGTGAAGCCCATTTTCGCGACGGTGAGCGCAAGGTGATTGCGAGACTGTTGCGCTCCGGTCCGCAAGTCTTGGCAACTGGCGGCGGAGCATTCATGAGCGACGAAACCCGCCAAGCCATTGCCGAAAGCGGCATCTCTGTATGGCTACAGGCCGACCTTCCGCTTCTCATGCGCCGTGTGGCCAAGCGCGACAATCGCCCGCTGCTAAAGACCGACAATCCGGAAGCAGTCATGCGCGACCTGATGGATACGCGTTATCCGGTGTACGCGAAGGCGGACATCACAGTGGAGAGCCGCGACGTGCCGCACGATACGATCGTAGCCGACATTCTGGAGCGCCTCGCCCGGGTCCTGCAGGTGGCCTTGCCGCCTACGGTTTGATAGGAGAAGGCGGCCAGGGTCCTCCATGGCACGTTGTTTGGCTGGCAGCTTGGCAAGTCGACATATCAGCTTTCCATTAGGTTGTGCTGGATGACAACAGGTATTCACAGTGGCAAGTCGTCCCTCGCAGCAGTGCGCTCGGTAACAGTACCGTTGGGTGAAAGGGCGTACGACGTGCTGATTGGGCCTGGGCTACTTAGCCAGTCCGGTCGGTTGATTGGTGCACGGCTGGGGGCTGCCAGGTGCGGTGTTGTCACAGATGAGAACGTAGCGGGTTATTATCTTGAAGCTCTTGAAGCAGCTCTACAGCATGACGTCGAGTATGTTGGCGCGACTGTCTTGAGACCCGGCGAAAAGAGCAAGAGCTTTCGAGAGCTTGAGCCGTTGAGTGAACGCCTATTGGAAATGGGCTTAGAGCGTGGTGATCTTGTTGTAGCGTTCGGCGGTGGCGTGATAGGCGACCTTGCAGGTTTTGCGGCGGCAATCCTTCGTCGAGGCGTGCGCTTTGTGCAGATCCCTACCTCGCTTCTCGCGCAAGTAGATTCATCGGTTGGCGGCAAAACCGGCATAGACACGCCACAGGGTAAGAATCTCATTGGTGCGTTTCACCAGCCAAGCCTAGTCATCGCCGACCCGAACATGCTCAAAACGCTGCCCGAGCGCGAAATGCGGGCCGGTTACGCTGAGGTGGCAAAGTACGGGCTGTTGGGTGACGCGGAATTCTTTGCTTGGCTCGAAAAGAATTGGCATGGGGTCTTCGCTTTTGATGTCGACCCCCTCTCGCACGCCATTGAGACGAGCGTGAAGGCCAAGGCCGGAATCGTCGGACGCGATGAGACGGAAGTCGGCGAGCGCGCCCTACTCAACCTAGGCCACACCTTTGGGCACGCGTTTGAGGCGTGGTGCGGATACTCAGACCGACTGTTGCACGGCGAAGCCATCGCGATCGGGATGTGCCTGGCGTTCCGATTCTCCGAGGTGCTCGGGTCTTGCTCGAAAGGTGATGCGGAACGGGTTGTGGCGCACTTCCAGGAAGTAGGGCTGCCCACACGCGTTGCCGATATCCCCGGCGACAAGCCGGATGTGCACATGCTTCTCCGCCTCATGCGGCAGGACAAGAAGGTCCAGCATGGGAAACTTACGTTTATTCTGGCGCGCGGTATCGGCTCAGCCTACATCGCGCATGGCATGGCGCCTGAGCTAGTCACTACGTTCCTTGAAGGTGAAATCTCAAGTTGAGCGGGCCGCTGACCTTCTGCGCGACCGTATATGCTAACCTTTAGAACTTTTTCATCAGGTGGCCCTCGCATGCTGAACCGCGCCAGCATACGGTGCGCCCATAACTTCAAACCCAAAACGCGAATCCCATCGATATCATGCCAATCGAAATCACTCTCACCATAGCAGTCATCTTACTCCTTATTGTCCTGTCGGCATTCTTCTCGGGTTCGGAGACCGCGCTGACCGCAGCCTCCCGCGCGCGAATGCATGCGCTAGAGCTTGAGGGCAATCAGCGTGCCCGAGCCGTTAATAACTTGCTCGCTGCGCCGGAGCGCATCATCGGTACGGTTCTCCTTGGCAACAACTTGGTGAACATTCTCGCCTCTGCGCTAACCACGAGTCTGCTGATCGGTCTATTCGGCGAAGTCGGTGTCGCATACGCGACGATAGTCATGACAGCAATCGTCGTGATTTTCGCCGAGGTGCTGCCCAAGACCTATGCCCTGGCGTTCCCCGACCGCTTCGCCTTGACGGTTGCGCCCATCATGCGCGTGCTAATCGTTTTACTGAAGCCCTTGACGATGACTGTCGAGTTCATCGTTCGCCAAGTCTTGAAGCTCACTCCGGGAAGAGACGACGATGAAGCAAACATTCTTGCCGCACATAAAGAAATTCGCGGCACAATCGAATTGCAAGCTATGGAAGGCGCAGTAGCGCGGCATGATGCCGACATGTTGGGCGGCGTGCTCGACCTGGGCGACTTGCAGGTCTCTGACATCATGGTTCATCGCACAAAAATGGAGACGCA
>JAUVPN010000280.1 GCA_030598645.1 Hyphomicrobium sp.
ACCGGCCACTACGAGCTGACCCTCAATGCGGGGCAGCAGTACATCATCGTCGAAGAGGTCGACGGCCAGACCGGCTACCTTGAGAGCCCGGACACCGACACCATCGAGGTCAATGACGCGAGCGAACTTGGCGGTGGTGACCACGATCCGATCTACGGCGAGTACGGCTACGTGATCACGGCTGCCGACTCGGAGACGCCGACGAGCGACCTTGACTTCGCCAACTTCCAGCCGGACCCCGAAATCGCTATCGAAAAGAGTGTTTTCTCCATCACGAACCCCCCCATTCCCCCTGGATCAGATGGCGGGGATGTGGTCGATGAGCTCGGCGACGTGATCCGTTACGTGATCGAAGTTGAAAATAAGGGCAACGTCGACGTCACTCTGGAGGTAACGGACGAATTCGAGGACTACCCGATCGTTACATGGGAATGGGACCCCACTGCCGGATTGGCCGGAGAGTGGACCTTTGATGCTAACGGTGTGACGAACGTGGATCCTATCAGTGCGGGAGAGTCCTTTAACACGGATGGCGTTCTCGAACCCGGCGAGGTTCTAACCATAAACTACGATCATACCGTGACGGAAATCGACCTTGAGGAGGCAATCCACGTCGAGCAGGAGTTGGTGCAAGTGGGTTACTTTATGTGCTTGCATGAGGAAATCGTAGGAGATGGCGAGCTCAATAATACGGCTACGGTCAACTGGACGGCAGTTCTGGGTACCCCCCCGGAGATGGACTCGGAGTCTTCTTCGACCGCAGTTGATGTTTGGTCCGATTTCGCCTCCCAGGAAACTCTCGTATGAACATTAGCTATGACTTTGAGTTCATGACATGAGTTTTCCGCAGGCCGGCGGAGGTCCAGTCCCTTTGCTAGAGACAAATCGGAGTTGCGGATTAATCTAGCTTGAGTCCTGACGCGAGATTCGGGACGGCAAGGCAGTAACACTTCAGAAAGCAGTATGAACGTGAGAGCGCTTAATAAGGATGACATCCTGGTAGGATGTTTTCTTGAGATTGGGTCTTTATCCTTCTCCCTCGAAGGATAAGGCCGGCGACTTTTCAACGCTTAATGAGGTCGTCAACTTCTAAGGAGCACAACTCGTGCGAACAACGGAGTACAATTGATGTTTTTTAGGTCAAACAAGTCCGAGGCCAAACCGAAGTCGGACGCGGACCCGAGTGCCAAATCTTTGGTTCAGGCAGAGAGTGCTGAGGCTAAGCCAAGTCCTGAGCAGATCGCGGAGATGAGTAAGCGGGCGACCAAGTCAAAGCACCTGCAAGCCTCTTTTGGCGAGATCGTCGGTTTGCTGATGCGCACACCTCAATTCAAGAAGATGCCTCTTGCCGCCCTGGAGCAAGTAGTGCTACCAGCGATCAACACCGGCCAGTTCTCAATTGCGGAAGCGCAGTCAAAGGAAACTGGCTTCATAACGCCTGTGGCCGCTGTTCTATGGGCGAATGTTTCTGAGGAAATCGACCAGCGCTTATCCGACAAGCGCGGCGAGCCCCTGAAACTCGCCCCAAAGGACTGGAAGAGCGGCGACATCCCCTGGCTCATCCTCGCCGCCGGCGACAAGCGCTTGATCAAGGCTACTCTGCAGCGGGTCCAAGAGACCGTGCTCAAGGGTCGACCACTGAAGTCGCTATCCGCCAACTCGGACGACAAGGGTAGCGAAACAACGACCCAGTTAAACTGAGATGTGCTCTTGCACTGTCAGACCTCAAATTTGGTATTGGAAAGGAGAGCGCGGCGTCTTTTTTGAAGGATCTCAATGACGCTTTGTCGATTTCTAGTTTGGTCTGGGACGGCGCAACCGTTCGTCGAGAACTCGTTCCGTAGCAGAATTTGAGATAAGTGATGTAATGTTTGCGTTGCGTACTTTGGGGATCGGATTGATCTTCGCTGCTGTAGCGGCGGCGGTGTTTGATGCCACGCGCACGGTTGGGTCTTGGGGCGTCGCGGCAACGAGCCTTGCTGACCTATGGGCGTTCGCGCATCCTGGAAGTTTGAATTTCGCACGGGCAGCAGCACAGCAATATTTGCCGTCGCAAATCTGGGATCCTGGCGTCCAAACAATCCTGCGTTTGCCAATCTGGCTCGTGCTTGGAGTGTTGGGCATTGGCTTCGGCCTACTTGGGTGGTACCGGCAGGCGGGCAGCGGAGCCGCGGGAAAAGACGAGACCCCTTCAGCGGCCCTGTTGCGCGGAGGCGGTCTCGCCCTTTTGGTCGTGTCGGTGGCGTTGATTGTCTACGTCGTTTCCCAGGCCATCGAGCCGCAAATGAGCATCGTGTCCACAACCGTTGGCGAGGTGTGGCACCAGCTTCATTCAGGAAGCCTGGCGGCAACCCAAGCCTCAGTGCAAGCTTATGCGCCCAAAGTTTGGGAGCCATGGCTACTGACGCTGTTGCGGCTGCCTACCCTTTTGGTCGGCGGACTTATCGGTTTTAGTCTTTATAGGTCCGGGGCGAGGCGGCGCGATTCGACAAACAAGATGGTGGCAACAGTGGCCAACGCGCTTCGGTCAACACCCGCCGCGTTGCCACCGCCGGCACCAAAGACCTCGTCGCGCTCAGAACTGGCAAATGCGCTATCCTCTTGTAAAAGCGCCTTCCTGAGCGTCGGCCTGTTCAGTGGCGTGACCAATATCTTAATGCTGACCAGCGCGTTCTTCCTGCTGCAAGTCTACGATCGGGTCCTGCCTAGCCGCAGCGTACCGACGCTGGTTGCATTGGCGATCCTTGTCGGAGTTTTGTTCGCTTTCCTCGCCATCATCGACATGATTCGTAATCGCATGCTCGTGCGGATCGGGACCTCGCTCGATAATGATTTAAGCGCGCGGGTCTATGACGCAATCGTGCGCGCGCCGCTCAAGGTGGGAAGCCGCGGCGATGGCCTGCAGCCGCTGCGCGATCTCGATGCGGTGCGGGGGTTCTTATCGAGCCCGGGGCCAATGGCGCTGTTCGACTTGCCATGGCTGCCTTTGTATCTCGGCATCATCTTCGCCTTTCACACCGCACTTGGGATCACGGCGCTCATTGGTGCCAGCGTTTTGATAGCGCTGACGCTTTTCACCGAAGCGTTGGCGCGGGAACCGATGAAAGCCGCGGCAGGGTTCGCACAGACCCGAAATGGTCTTGCCGAAGCAGCCCGGCGCAATGCTGAAGTGCTTGCAGCGATGGGGATGGCGAGCCGAATGAACGCCCGATGGAGCGAGGCAAACCAGAGCTACTTGGCCAGCCATCAGAGGGCAAGCGATGTGGCTGGCGGCTTTGGGTCGGTTTCAAAGGCGCTGCGCCTGATGCTGCAATCGGGCGTGATCGGCATAGGCGCTTATCTCGTAATCTATCAGGCGGCAACGGCCGGCATTATCATCGCCGCGGCGATCCTCGTCGCCCGGGCACTAGCGCCCGTCGACCTCGCAATTGCCAACTGGAAAGGGTTCTTAAGTGCAC
>JAUVPN010000146.1 GCA_030598645.1 Hyphomicrobium sp.
CTCTGGGCGCTTGCCGTCGTGAAGAGCCCGTGCCGTTGAAGCTGGGCGCTGATGTGCCAGCGACCACTGTGACTGAGACCGCTCGCTAAACCCTTCTGGGTACGAGCCACTACGATAACTTTAACCAGGATATAGGAGAATTATCATGAAGGGGGCCATCCTCATCGCGGCCGTAACCGTCGCTATCGCTCTGGGCGCTTGCCGTCGTGAAGAGCCCGTTCCGTTGAAGCTCGGCGCCGAGGTTCTTCCGGCGGCGACTCAGCCGGCTCGCTAAAAGCGATATACAAGGTCTTGTCCTTCTGGGGCCTTTGGCACGGAAGGTACAATTTCGAGGCCGAGATGGTGATGCTTACAGCGTCGCATCTCGGCCTTGTTTTTTCGGGAAATGCTTCGCGGATTAGTAGTTTGTGACCCTTATTCTCCCCTATGCAACAAACTGCGCACTTGATGGGGCTTGAGTCCAATCCGGGCCAGTAACGACCTCATGGTGGGAGACATTGAGCGACGTGTTTGGGGCGAGCATGCGACTAGCCCTTGGAAGTTGGCCATATTTTTGTACGAACGGTCAGATAACTCCGCTTTTGAAATGAAACTGTCGCCCTGCTCTGTTGTCGAGTGGTGTGGTGACGAAGGGATGCATGATGGCTAATTCCGCCTGGCTTGATCACGCGGTGCGATTGTTCGCGATTGTTCTTGCATGCTTTGCAGTTGCCGCTTGTGCCAATCAAAATGCAAAGCCGGAGTCGGCGCTTGCAGGGCGCGACGGGTCAGTGAAGCCTGGCACTCAGCGCGATTTCAGCGTTAACGTTGGCGATATTGTCTACTTCACCACCGATAGCGTCGACTTGACGCCCGAAGCCAGCGCAACACTGCAAAAACAGACTCGCTGGCTGGCGCAATACCCTCAGTTCACGATTACGATTGAGGGGCACGCCGATGAGCGTGGCACGCGGGAATATAACATCGCGCTCGGTGCGCGCCGCGCGACCACCGTTCGTAACTTCTTGGCTCGGAATGGAGTGAAAGCCTCTCGGATACGCACGATCTCTTACGGGAAGGAGCGCCCTGTCGCAGTGTGTAACGATATATCCTGCTGGTCTCAGAACCGGCGCGCTCAGACCGTGCTGAACAGCCGTCCGGGCCCCATCGCGTCCGGGAACTAGATCACCCATTCAACCGCCTTGCTTCTTTGGGCGCCGCAACCGCTCGCCTATTGCAGATTGCGCTCATCTCCAGGCACACTTTGGCCTTATTGGATGTTCATGAATTTTGCTCAATTTCGTAAGTTTGCGTTCTGAGGGCCCGTGATGAACCGACTCCTGCGTAGATTGGGCAGGGTCACAAGCCAGTCTGTGGTGGTGCTCAGCGCTATCATATTGCTCCTGGCGCCCATTACCACAACCAATGCACAAGACGCTCGCGCGCCGAAGGTTGCGGGCAATTACGGTTCATATGGCCCACGTGAACGCGCTGAGGAGCTATACCTCGACGGAATGGAGAAGCTCCAGGCCGGGCGACGCGCATGGGCGCAGAGAACCTTTGAGAGCCTTATTTCCCGGTATCCTAAAACACCAGCCGCAGATCGAGCGCGACGCAAGCTTGCTGATCTCTATGGCGAAATCGCGCGACCCGCTGTAAGGCCTAATGCTCCCCTCATGGTGCCCGGGTCGGCTCCACCTGTACGCGCGGGTGCCACGGGACCAAAATGGGACCGGGAGATGCGCCGCAGTGCAGAGTTCCAAGCACAGCTGCGCGTGCAAGCCGGCGATCGTGTTTTCTTCAGTTCTGGAAGTGCAGCGCTAGGGAGCAAGGCGCGCACGGCGCTGGTTGCTCAGGCACGATGGTTGGCTCAGAACCGCGGCTTTGAAGCCACGATAGAGGGACATGCTGATGAGCCGGGCACTGACGAGCAGAACCTCATTCTTTCCAAACAGCGTGCGGAGGCTGTACGTCAGCGTCTAGTGGAGGAGGGCGTGGCGCCGGCTCGTCTAGAAATTGCAGCGCGCGGGCGCGCGCAGCGCGTGGCTATTTGTAGCGAAGCCGCGTGTCGCGGCCAGAATCGTCGCGTCATAACGATCGTATTTGTCAGGGGCACGCATAAGCGCCTGGGCCGTGGCGCCGCGCCTAATGCCTCGGGTAGCCACGTCGAGAAGCAAAGTTTGCGGCCAGCGCGGCCGGTTAGCGCGATAGACCCGATGGGTAGAGCGAGCCTACCGCGTTAACTGACGGCGAGCTAAGATCGAAATGCTAAAGAGCCCCGCTCAATCGGGCCAACACAGGTCAGTTGTTTTGGTTCTACTCAGCACAATTTCGAGTGCCCGATACAATGGACACATTCTCTGGATAGCCATTTCCGAATTGGAATTGTATTGCCCATGCAGCAACACGTCAGCCCCATGCCAAAAGGTACTCTGATTGTAGCTTCGCTTCTCGTGTTGACAGCCCCGGCGCAGGCTGGGCCGGGGACGAATAAAGCTGAACGCGGTTGGCAGGTGGCGCAAGCGCAACCGCAACAGGGACCGCCTGCCGCGCAGTCGGGGCTGCGAGCGGGTGACGATGCAGCAGCTCTTAGCAAACGTGTGGGGCAGCTCGAAGAACAGCTGGTCGATATGCAAGTCGTGGTCGGAACACTCGAATCGCTAGCGCGGTCCGGGGCGGGCGGATCGGCGACACCTGCAGCGCGTAATAGTGCTTCCAGCTACTATAGGGGAGCTGAAACTGGACGCCTTGATGCATTGGAGACGCAGATCCGTGCACTCGCAGCTCAGATGCAACAAATTACGCAGCAATTGTCCGCTCTTGGTGCCCAGCCCCGCCGCGGCGACGCCGGCGGCGCTTTAGATGGGGTATCCCGTCTGGCGCAACCTATCGCCACCCCAAGTTTCGGTTCCACGACGGTTACGGCGGGTTCGGATGATGCCATTGGTGGTCTGATTGAAGGTCAGAACGTATCTTCCGATTCAGTAGCTACACTTCCGCCGGCCAGTGCGACTTCGCAAGTAGGCTTGAACCGTTCCGGAAATCCTAAGCAGCTCTATGAAACAGCCTATGGCTACCTTATGCAGAGGAATTATGGTGCGGCGCAGTCAGCCTTCGAAGATTTTCTCAGCCGGTTTCCAAACGATTCGCTCGCTGGCAACGCACAGTATTGGCTCGGCGAGGCATACTTTGTACGCGGTCAATTCAAGGCAGCGGCTGGTGCCTTCCTGAAAGGCTACCAAGTTTATTCAAGCAACGCTCGTGCTCCCGACAGCTTACTAAAGCTTGCTATGTCGCTAGACCGGCTGGGGCAAAAGGATGCCGCCTGCACATCTTATGCAGAGCTCTCCTCGAAATTCCCCAGTGCACCACAGAACGTCAAAATGCGCGCCAAGTCGGAGCGTCAACGCACCGGCTGTCCCCGATGAAGACGTGGGCGTCGCGGTGGTGATCGTGACGGAGCCGGTCGGGGATGTTGAGCGCGATGAGCGGTTGGCGGTGCTTCAACCCTTCCGTGTTCTTATCCTCGCAGTGTCGGGCGGTGCTGACAGCGTAGCGATGATGCAACTCGTCGCTGACTGGTCGCGCCAGGGGGGGTGCGAAAAGCGCACTATCATTGTTGCGACTGTTGATCACCGATTACGGCCAGGGTCCGACCTTGAAGCGCAATGGGTGGCGGAAAGAGCGCGTGCTCTTGGGCTCTCGCATGAGACGCTGGCTTGGGAAGGCAACAAGCCCGAAAGCGGACTTCAGGGTGCGGCACGCGAGGTGCGCTATCGTTTGCTGCAGGAGTTAGGTTGGCGCCTGCGTGACGAGGGTCCGGCGGCGATCGTAACCGCTCACACCCAAGATGATCAGGCCGAGACATTTCTCATGCGTCTTGCACGTGGCAGCGGGCTTGATGGTCTGTCTGGCATGTCCACGGCCCGCAATCTCGACCACAACGCTGACTGCCAATTGGTCCGCCCGCTTTTGGGACTTCCCGGCGCACGCCTTATTGCTACCCTCAGGTCACGCGGAATCGCTTGGATCGAAGACCCGAGCAATGTGCAAGACCAATTTGAGCGCGTGCGCGTGCGCAAGGCCCGTGGCGCGTTGGAGCAGCTCGGGCTGACGAATGAAAAAATCGCGAGAAGTGCCCGACGTTTGAGGCGCGCCCGCAACGCGCTAGATGCGGCTAGGGAAAGGCTGCAATCAGAAGCAAACCTTGATGTCCATGGCGGCGCCTTTGCCGATTGCGATACGCAAGCGTTCCTTTCTGCGGCGGAGGAATTGAGATTGCGTTTGCTCGCGCGATTGATCGTTGCGTTTGGGGGGCAAGATGAGCCGATCCGCCTTGCCAAGTTAGAGGCGTTGGTTGACCATCTGACACAGCCAGGCTTTGAGGCGTCCACGCTGGGCGGCTGCATTGTCTCTCGGTTTGGCGAAAAAATCTGTGTTGCTCGAGAACCGGGTCGCGCAGGTCTGCCAGAGTGTGCTTTAGAACCAGGGCACTTTGCCACGTGGGATCGGAGGTTCCGAGTATGGGCCTCGCCCCAACTGCGCAAGCCGCTTATTGTTCGCGCGCTAGGCGCTGACAGTTTTGCTCAATTACGCAAGCACCTTAGCGTTAGCGGAGAAGTTCCGATCGCCAGGGTCGCTGCAACGCTACCGTCCTTTTGGCAGGCGAATGAGCTGTTTGCCGTTCCCCACCTATTTGATGCGCCCGATCCATTTGCGGGGTATGGACGCGAAGGACAGCAACTTTGTTCGGCTGAATTCCTTTGGTAGGGTCATATTGTTGTTCTTAAGACCAAAAAAACCGCCGCGGGCTGTGTTTAGCCGCGACCCTTCGGCCATTGGCAATTTCCGAACGTTAAACTATTTGGGAACTCAATTCTGTAACTTGGCAAGGAACGGCGCCATACCTATGTTAACAGTGTTTTGGACGGCGTGTTATTGTCAATGATGCATTCGGATATCTTGGGGCGCCTGGGAGCCGTATAAGGAACGCGATGAACTCGAACTTCCAAAAGCTGGCCATCTGGGTGGCGATCCTGGTTCTGCTAGCGGCTTTATTTAACCTTTTCAATAATCCTGCTCAGAGCCAGCGCGGCAAAGAGATCACCTATTCAGAATTTTTGCATGCAGTCGACGAGGGTAAGGTCGCCGAGGTGACGCTTGCAGGTAACCGCATCCAAGGCAAAATGCGTGACGGCAGCTCCGCATTTTCCACCTACGCACCGCAAGATCCGACGCTGGTCGAGCGTCTGCAGAAGAAGGATATAAATTTCCGCGCGCGGCCTTCTGATGAGGACGTGCCGTCGATCATGAGCATGCTGCTCAGCTGGTTCCCCATGTTGCTCCTCATTGCAGTATGGATTTTCTTCATGCGCCAAATGCAGTCGGGCTCGGGCCGGGCCATGGGCTTTGGCAAGTCTAAGGCTAAGCTGCTCACTGAGCGCCACGGGCGAGTGACGTTTGAGGATGTGGCGGGCGTCGATGAGGCCAAGGACGACCTTCAGGAAATCGTCGAATTTCTACGCGATCCGCAGAAGTTCCAGCGTCTAGGCGGGCGCATACCCCGTGGAGCGCTGCTCGTAGGTCCGCCAGGTACGGGCAAGACACTGCTTGCGCGCGCGATTGCCGGCGAAGCCAACGTTCCTTTCTTTACGATCTCGGGGTCTGATTTTGTCGAGATGTTCGTCGGCGTTGGTGCGTCGCGCGTGCGTGACATGTTCGAGCAGGCAAAAAAGAACGCACCGTGCATTATTTTTATCGACGAGATCGACGCCGTTGGCCGTCACCGCGGCGCAGGCCTTGGGGGCGGCAACGATGAGCGCGAGCAGACGCTAAATCAGCTTCTAGTGGAGATGGATGGTTTCGAGGCGAACGAAGGCATTATTCTCATCGCCGCTACCAACCGTCCGGATGTGTTGGATCCAGCCCTGCTGCGCCCCGGCCGCTTTGATCGCCAAATCATGGTGCCGAACCCAGACGTTTCGGGGCGCGAAAAGATCCTGCGCGTGCACATGCGGAAGGTTCCCGTTGCGCCCGATGTAGACCCCAAAGTCATCGCGCGAGGTACGCCTGGCTTCTCCGGTGCCGATCTAGCCAATCTCGTCAACGAGGCTGCGTTGTTGGCCGCCCGCCGTAACAAGCGGCTGGTGACACAGAACGAGTTCGAGGATGCGAAAGACAAAGTCATGATGGGCGCGGAACGGCGCTCCATGGCCATGACTGAGGAGGAGAAGCTTGCCACCGCTTACCATGAGGCCGGGCATGCGCTCGTCAGTCTCAAGGTCCCGGGCGGGGATCCTCTCCATAAGGTTACGATCATTCCGCGTGGGCGGGCGCTCGGCGTTACCATGAACCTTCCCGAGCGTGACAAGCTCAGCTATTCCAAGCAGTGGTGTGAGGCACGCATCGCGATGGCGTTCGGTGGCCGCATCGCTGAGCAGCTCATCTATGGCAAGGATCATCTCAATACCGGCGCGTCGAGTGATCTCCAGCAAGCAACAGAGCTTGCGCGGAGTATGGTCACTGAATGGGGCATGAGCGAGAAGCTTGGCCCCCTGCGCTACAATGAAAACCAGCAAGAGGTCTTCCTTGGCCATTCTGTTACGCAGCGCCAGAACATGTCGGAAGACACGGCGAAACTCATCGACGAGGAAATCCGCCGCATAGTGACCGCGGGCGAAGCGAAGGCGCGCGAGGTTTTAGCTGCGCACCGGACCGAGCTGGAAGCGATCACGCAGGCGCTCATGGAATTCGAGACGGTCAACGGCGAAGAGGTTAAGACGTTGTTGCGCGGCGAGAAGATCGTGCGCGCAGCGGATGATGATGGACCCGTCGAAACCGCCAGCTCGGCAGTTCCCTCCACGGGTAGCCGGGCACGCCCGCGCGGGGAGCCGGACAC
>JAUVPN010000113.1 GCA_030598645.1 Hyphomicrobium sp.
AATTGCCAGAGCTACTGAACGCCGACACATAGCTGATCGCAATGGCGTCAGCCACTCGGCCATAAAAGAGGTTTTGTACTTTGGGTTGGATCATCGCTCCACTGGTAATGAGCCGCGACAACTGGAATTGAAAACGGGTCCCTCTTCCGAAGTCTGATCGACTTGTTGAAGAACTACCCGTCCCTACCAGAAAGCCAATCAGCAAGCCGCCGACAGCAGCATGCCGCACAGTGCCACTTGCCATCATGGGAACTGAAACGCTTGGAGAGGTTAATTACTTATCCTATTCTCCAAACCTCGAAGACGGAAGAACGTGGCGCAGTCCCGGCACATGAAACAGAGCGATAATTTGCAAACTATCGAGACGGAAGCTGATATGCGCGAAGGTGTACGCGTTCTGCGGGGCAAGTGCGCTGATCTGCGTCGCGTGCACGACCAATCTGGCGACCCGCCGCTGAGCCGCTATGCGCCTGGCTTCGAAGGGCTCGCCCGCATCATTGTGGGGCAGCAGTTGTCGATTTCAAGTGCTGAGGCTATTTGGCGCCGAGTACGCAGTGCCGTCGCGCCGATGGAGCCATCTTCAGTGTCGGCGTTCTCCGATGAGGATCTTCGTGCAACAGGGCTTTCCCGGGCTAAGGTGCGCACCTTGCGCGCCATTGCCCAGGCCGTAGACAACGGACTCGATCTGGAGCAGCTCTCCAAAGAACCGGAGGCCGGCGTTCGTGAGGCGCTCATCGCCATTCGCGGTGTCGGTCCGTGGTCGGCCGACATTTTTCAGCTCTTTTGCATCGGTCGGGCGGATGCCTTTGCCGCCGGCGATCTTGCCTTGCAGATATCAACTCAAAATGTCTTTGGCCTCAAGGAGCGCCCAACTTGCGGACAGCTTTTTGAAATCGCAGAGCGTTGGCGCCCGTGGCGGGGTGTGGCCGCAAGGATGCTATGGAGCTTCTATAAGCTGCGGCCAGAACGCGAGAAAGCATCATAACCTCATGGATTAACTCAAGATTCAACGGACACAGGCACTCAGACTGGCGGCGCAGACTACGGTCTTTGGGGACCTTCACAGAGTTGACACGCACGGTTAGTATCCCGCCGGAAATGTTTGGGGGAAAGTGATTCGATAGCGAGAATTTGCGGGACGCTAGAAACGTGAATGCGCACGCTGCCATTCCGGACTCTTTTCCGGCCCTGGTCCTGAACGCCGATTTCCGGCCACTGAGCTACTATCCGTTGTCGCTCTGGAGCTGGCAAGAATCGGTGAAGGCCGTTTTTCTTGATCGCGTCAACATCGTCTCCGAATACGACCGTTACGTTCGAAGCCCCACCTTCGAAATGCGTCTGCCCAGCGTTGTCTCGCTGAAGACCTACGTAAAACCGGCACTTTATCCGGCATTCACCCGGTTCAACGTGTTTCTCCGCGACCGCTTTACCTGCCAATACTGCGGCGATAAGGACGACCTAACCTTCGACCATCTTGTCCCTCGATCGCAAGGCGGACAGACCCGCTGGGACAACGTCGTCACAGCTTGCGCGCCCTGCAATTTGGATAAAGGCGGTGAATTACCCGACGAAGTAGGAATGTTTCCAAAGCAGCTGCCCTACCGTCCGACCGTCTTTGAACTTCATCGCAACGGCCGGCTCTTCCCACCGAACTACCTGCACAAGAGCTGGCTCGACTATCTCTATTGGGATACCGAACTGGAACCGTAACTGCTCAGTGCAAGCAACCGGGCAACAAAAAAGGCCCCGGCGAATTGGCCGGGGCCCTTCCCTCTTAATGAAAAACGAACCGTATGAGACGGACTCAGGCTGCGCGTTTCACAGTCTGCGCGCAAAGAACCTCGGCGATCACCTCCACTGCTTTACCCCAGTCATTTGCTGCCCGCTCGTCGTTGCATACGTCGAACGCGCGCATCGCATCCATTGGATTGCCGCCATCGCGGAAAATGCGCGCGCAGGACTGACGCGCATATCCCACTGCCTGATGCCACTGCATAGGATTAACGTGACGGGGGTTCATCAAAACACCTCCTAGATTTTGTTACGCGGTCGGCTCGTCCCGACCATGTGCACCCTTTCGAGGGGCGGCAGGCACACAGAGCGCACTGGCATCACTACGCAGAACCCTGTCACGCAATGCCTTAAGGAGAATATCACTCCAACACTCCACGTGCCTGCCATCTCACTGGAGGGACACTTAACCCTCCGAACCTCTAAATTTAACTGCCTGCGCGGGCCTGAGTTGAAATTTCTATCGGCGCGGGAGACGTGCCTTGGATAGAATTCAGCACTGAAGCCACAATTTCTGGAAGGGAACGCCACTCATTCGACTGCGATGTCACTACAAACCTCATACTACTCTCAATACGCGGTTCTGCCGCCCTGCCCACTAGTACTTTTCGACTCACGGGCAAATTACCTTAGGGCTAACGCTCGGGGTCTAACGCGATACGCAAAGACTTGCTCTATGCCTGGGCCTAAACCTGAAACGCGGCCCCGGCCGGCAAACCGCCCGAAAATACGCTTTGACGTTTTCCTCCGAGCGGTTCGCCTTAAGTCTACAAACACGCACTTCAGCGTGCTGCGGGGAGTTCGTTGATACGCAAACACAATCCTACGCAACGCTACAGTACGCAACGAACACTCTTGGTTACGCTGTACGGAATGATTTCGCAGAACACTTGACGCAACGAACTCAGACGCAGGGGTTCCTGCCGTAACAGACTCGCCCAACCGCGGTACGCTGCGGCTTAACTCATACAAAGGCGACACCGATAACCGGCGACTACGCAATACGCTTGTCACTAACCGTCCCCCCTCACTTGACGGATTCGCAATGTGCTCTGCGAACGAGGCCAATAGACAGTCCCTTTTTGACAACCACGTGGCACTCCCGTGGCCGACCCGCGGTATTTAGATTGACAGTTGCTGAACGGGAGAAAGGCTCGGGCAAAAGCCGCGCAGGACATGTGTGGATAAGCTGTGGAAAGCTCCACGTTGGCTACTCGTAGGGCACTGAATCGGCCGCTGCGCGCAAGCTTGTGCCAAACACCAAAAGCGAGGCGACAACATTCCAACCGGCAAACGAAAGCCCGGCAAAACGCCAAGCTGACTCGTCACAACGTATTACGTTGGTGTTGGGTAGCGATTGAAGAAGGCCACCCGCTGACGTCGTGAGTTCTTGCGCACCTGCGCATGAATCGGGACCCGGCCAAAATCCCCACTCCGCGCCGGCGTGATAAACGCCAAGCATGGAATTCGCCAGGAACGCCAGCGACACAAAAAGAAATATGAGGCCAGCTGGATAGCGCTGACCTGCGCTGACAAAAACGAGTGCGATGAAGAGGAAAGGCACTCCTATATAGTAGGCATACCTCTGCTGCAGACAAAGCGGACAAGGCGCGTAGCCACCTATGTGCTCGAACGCTAATGCGGTAAGTATCGCTCCAACCGCGATGACGAGCGCTAAGGCGCCGGCTTTATAGGCTGCGCGGGCCGTTTCGTCAGGTTGGTCGATCGTCATAAGGAGTTCTTTCGTTCTTGCCGCAGGTCTAGACCAGATACTTGATCACGATGAACCCGCCTACCAAGAGCAGGGTGAAGATGGTTGTAACGAGGCCCAGGCGCTGTTCGATGAAGTCGCGCACCGGCCGGCCGAACCAGTACAGCAGTCCCGCGACTAAAAAAAAGCGCAAGCCCCTCGCCAACAAACTGGCGACCATAAATATAAGAAAGTTCAGTTGGGTGGCGCCGCTGGCAATCGTGATGACCTTGTATGGAAATGGCGTCACACCGGCGATGAAAACGATCCAGGCACCATAGTCGTTATAGCGGGAAGCGAACTGACTAAAAGATTCCGTCAAGCCATAGAAATTCAGTATCGGCTGCCCGATCAGCTCGAACAAAAAATAGCCAATGGCATACCCAAAGATGCCGCCGACCACTGAGCCTAATGTCGCAATAGCCGCGAACCACCATGCCTTTTCACGCTGTGCGAGCACCATGGGTACCAGCATCACATCGGGTGGAATGGGAAAGAACGAGCTTTCTACGAACGAGACGCCAAACAGCGTCGCCGGCGCATGCCTGTGCGCCGCCGCGCTCATCGTCCAATCGTAAAGACGTTGCAACATGTTGGGGCGTGATTAGTCGGCTGCGGGGCGGAAGTCCATCGGTGAATACGCCCCCTCCGCGTGCGCAAGACTAATAGACAACCGCAATACAATCTCGTTCAGCACAAATCGCCCCTTATCGGTCGCACACAAACGCCAGGCCCCAACCGGGCCAGGAACGGGCTCGATGAGACCGAGTTCAGCGAGACTGGCGATCGCCGCTGGGTCTGGCTGCACCCCGCCTTGGCCAACAAGTCGGTCGAGATCGACACCTTCAGTGAGCCGCAGTCCCATCAAAAGCATCTCGTCAGTCACTTCTGCGGCCGTCAATGGAACAGCTGCCGCTCGTCCATGGCCGTCGCGCTCGACCAGCTGCAACCAACGCTCCGGGTTACGTTCCGTATTAATTGCATGACGCGTGCCGAGCAACTTGAGACGTCCATGGGCCCCTGGCCCGACCCCTGCATATTCTCCCGTTCGCCAGTAAATCAAATTGTGCCGGCTCTCCTCGCTCGGCTTGGCATGATTAGAAATCTCATAGGCAGGAAGCCCTGCAGCGCCCGTCAGCTCTTGGGTGACGTGGTAGAGCGCTAACGCGTCGTCGCTACCTGGCACGGTTAGCTTTCCTGCCGCATGTAACGCGGCAAACGGCGTGTCTGGCTCGACCGTCAACTGATACAACGAGAGGTGGTCACCGGCGAGGTCAAGTGCTTCGCGCAATTCTGTCGCCCACGCAGCGGTGCTCTGACCGGGTCGCGCATAGATGAGATCGAACGAGAAGCGATCGAAGGTTGCGCGCGCAACTTCGATCGCCGCCTTGGCTTCCGCTACCGTATGGATGCGCCCCAGCGATTTCAGCGCATCATCGCGCAACGATTGAACACCAAGCGAGACGCGATTGACGCCGGCCTCCCGGTAGCCACGAAAGCGTTGGGCCTCAACGCTCCCCGGATTGGCTTCCAACGTAATCTCTGCATTTCGATTGACCGTCCAAACATCGCCGATGCGATCAAGGATGGCACTGACAGTGCCGACATCCATGAGCGACGGCGTCCCCCCCCCGAAAAAGATACTCGCCACATTGCGCGGGCCGATGCGCTCGGCAGTGTCATCGATTTCGCGCAAGAACGCCCCAAGGAAGCGCTCTTGATCGACACCGCCAAAACGCACATGGCTATTGAAATCGCAGTAGGGGCACTTCTGCGCACAGAACGGCCAGTGTACGTAGACGCCAAAATCCTGGTCATCAGCCGGGCTTGACATCGAGGCAGACGCGTTTGAGTTCATTGAATGCGCGGGTGCGGTGCGACATTGCATACTTTTTCGCAGGCTCCATTTCACCGAAGGTCCGATCGTGACCGTCGGGAACGAAAATTGGATCATAACCAAAACCGTTCGTGCCGCGCGGCGGCCACACTAGGCGCCCATCTAACTTCCCCTCAAAAAACTGTGTTGTTTCGTCAGGCCACGCAAGGCAAAGCACTGAGATAAAGTTGGCGCGAGGTCCTTCACCATTCCAAGCTTCACGCTTGCGCAGTTCATCATGCACTCGCTGCATGGCAATCGAAAAAGCCTTGTCAGGACCGGCCCATCGCGCCGAAAATATGCCCGGCGCACCAGCGAGAGCCGCAACCTCCAGCCCCGAGTCGTCCGCGAGCGAAGGCATACCGGAGCCCTTGGCCGCTATAATTGCCTTGTGGCGAGCGTTGCCCTCAAAAGTCGGCTCCGGCTCATCCGGCTCGATCAATCCTAGATCGCTAGCCGCCACCGCATCAAGGCCATAAGGTGCGAGCAGTTGGTTGATTTCCCAAACCTTGCCAGGGTTGTGGCTTGCAACCACCAAACGGTCACCTCTCTTTAATTGCCGCATCGTCAAAGACCCCAAATTCTTGCCTCGGCAAATTCCATGCAGTTGCCGGCAGGATCTCGAAAGTAGATTGAGCGGCCGCCCCCTGGCCATTCAAAGTCGGCTTCGATAGCGATCCCTTTTTTTTCTAGATTCGCACGCCAGGCGGCAATCTCCGGCGCGCTCGCCCGAAAACACACCTGCCCGTGGCCGCGCGCACCATGTGGCGGGACGGAAAGCGGAGCCTGAGGAGCTGGGGGTACTTCAGTTGCGTCCGGGTTGAAATAAAGGAGCATCTGGTCGCCACATCTATAGAATACCTGGCGTCCTTTCATCTTCGCATATGGCTCCATCCCGAGCACATCCCGGCAAAAACCCTCGATCGCGCCCAGGTCCGTCGCGTAAAGAATGGTCTCAAGGATGCCTTGCGGCGTCATGACAGAGCGTCCCGCTCCCAAGAGGGCACGCCTCAGGTCACCGTCAGATTCTGAAGCGCAACCAGCTCTCCGATACCCTTCTTGGCAAGTCCCATGAGCTGGTCGAAGCTTTCTTGGCTAAATGCCTCAGTCTCGGCCGTGCCTTGCACCTCGACGATGCCACCCTTGCCCGTCATGACGAAGTTGGAATCCGCCTCGGCTGCCGAGTCCTCAGCATAGTCAAGATCAAGCACCGGCACCCCCTGGTAGATTCCGCAGCTCACCGCGGCGACCTGATCGCGCAGAACGTCGTCCTTTACCATATCGCGCAGTTTCATCCATTGAATGCAGTCATAAAGCGCCACCCATGCGCCGGTGATCGCTGCTGTCCGGGTGCCACCGTCCGCTTGAATCACATCACAATCGACGCTGATTTGGCGTTCTCCCAGCTTCTCTAAGTCTACGACAGCGCGTAGCGATCGCCCGATCAAGCGCTGGATTTCCTGTGTGCGTCCAGAAGGGTGGCCCACCGTTGACTCTCGCCTGGTGCGCTCAGTAGTGGCCCTGGGTAACATCCCGTACTCGGCCGTCACCCAACCGCGGCCCTGGCCCTTGAGCCAGGGCGGCACTCGTTCTTCTAGGCTAACCGTGCAAAGAACATGGGTGTCACCGAACTTGATGAGGCAGGAGCCCTCGGCATGCTTGGAGACTGCGCGCTCAATGGAGACACGGCGAAGCTCGTCGGAATTGCGTTTTGATGGTCGCATGGTGGTGCACTTATGCCGTGCTTGTTGCCGATAGCCGGCCAGAACCCTAAGGGAGGCCCACACTTGCTTCAACCAAAACCGATACGGAATTTGACGCGGCAGACCAGGCTTTCCTAATCTTCCTGGGATTTATTCTAGGCCTTAGAAATCCAGAATCATGACCGAAGACGTCAGCGAACTCAACAAACTCAGCGATCGCTCCCGCACCATTCTTCGACACATCGTCGAGTCTTATCTGACTACGGGGGAACCTGTCGGCTCGCGCAATTTATCGCGCGTCCTGCCGATGACCTTGTCCCCGGCTTCTATTCGCAATGTGATGTCAGACTTGGAGCAACTCGGCCTCATCGCCGCGCCCCATACCTCTGCAGGACGCCTGCCGACCCAGCTTGGGTTGCGCCTTTTTGTCGATGGCCTACTTGAGATCGGCGATCTGACTTCGGAAGAGCGACGGGAGATTGAAGCTCAGATCGTGACCAAGGGGCAACGCTCGATTGATGACGTCCTAAGCGAAGCAAGCGAGATGATTTCTGGCCTGTCGCACTGTGCCGGCGTGGTGCTTGCTGAACAGCAGGTGGCCCGTTTGAAGCATATAGAGTTCGTGCCGCTGGAACCGGGCAAAGCGCTTGTAGTGCTTGTGGGAGAGGACCAGCTCGTCGAAAATCGAATTGTCACGCTGCCTCAGGGGCTACCGCCATCGGCCCTGGCAGAGGCGGCGAACTACCTCAATACGCATATCCGAGGCCTAACCATTGCCGAGTCGCGCGCTTACGTGGAAAAAGAATTGCAGAATTCTAAAGCGGAGCTCGATGGACTGACACAGAAGGTGATAAAGGCAGGTTTGGCGGAATGGTCCGGTTCATTCGATGATCGTCAGAGCCTGATCGTACGTGGCCAGTCGAACCTGCTGAAGGAACTCTCGGTCCAGGATGACTTGGAGCGCATCCGCCATCTGTTCGACGATTTGGAGCAAAAGCGCGATCTCGTACAGCTTCTCGGCTTATCCGAGAGTGCGGATGGCGTGCGTATCTTTATTGGTTCCG
>JAUVPN010000132.1 GCA_030598645.1 Hyphomicrobium sp.
GGGACATCTCGCCATGCCGTCCACATCCCATGCGCCCGCTCCAGAGCAGATAGGCAAGGATCGCAAGGCCTATGGGCCAAAAGAGGATGAAGCCTAAAACCATCACCACGATCCATGCGGGGCGGCCATAGTCATCGAGCGTTGCCACAACCTCAGCCATCACGCGTTTGTCCTTATGTTAATGTATATTACATTTACATAAATGCCACCTGGAGGGGGTGGCGTCAAGGGGAGGGAGCCCAAAATTAGTTACAGCGGGGCCTAACACAACCACTGAGATAGGAGTGACGGCGGCTCGCCGCCAGGGCCGCGGAATGAGCGTCGCCTAGCTATCCTGGTCCGGCGAAACGCCAAGCCCCTCTAGGTAAATGAGCACGGCGGCCTCCAAGAGGTCTTCCGGGCTCATGGGTATGGGGCGTCGCGCGCCGTCGCCCCGGCCAAAGAGCGCCGCTATGCCGTGGCTTAGCGACCAGATATGCAAGGCCATCATCAGCGGCGGCGGTCGGCGCTCTTTGGGCAGGGTCGCGGCCAGCGCCTCGCAAGCCTCGCGCAATACTGCGAATGCGCGATCGGCCGCCTCTCGTAGCGGCGGGTAGTCAGCCAAAGAAAGTCCTGACTCAAACATCGCGGAGAAAAACGCAGGCTCTTTGTTTGCGAAGTCGAGATAGGCGCGCCCGACGCGCTCGAACGCTGCGCGTGGCGTTGGCTTACCAACGTCCCAGGACCGTGCCAAGGCATCGGCAAATTCTTCAAAACCGCGTCGTGCAACATCAGCCATTAGGGCATCACGATCGCGGAAGTGGCGGTAGGGTGCAGCGGGACTGACGCCCGCAGCACGAGCGGCATCGGCAAACGTCACGCCGGCCGGCCCCTTCTCGGAGATCAGCTCAAGCGCAGCCGCAATGAGCGCTTCGCGCAGGTTGCCGTGATGGTAGCCGCGCCGCGCACCGGAGCCTCCCTTATGCCATGCCATAAACGGTTTCTAGCGCAATTCTCCAGCTAGGAGCATCACAAACAACTACACAGTTTCCAAAGTGTGTACGCTGAAAAGACGATCCTCGTCAGTCCAAACGTGGACGGGTCGCCACCCAGCGCGGGCGGCCAACGCATGAAAACCTTCGATGTCGTACTTGTGCGAATGCTCGGTATGGACGCGCTCGCCGGCAGCGAAACGGAAACGCCGGCCCAAGACCTCAACTGTTTGCTCGGCCTGGCTCACGAGGAAAATCTCAATGCGGTCGCGATTGGAATCATACTCTGCCAGATGATCGAACTGGCCAACGTCAAAGTCGGCACCGAGCTCACGATTGGCCCGCTTGAGCAGATTGAGATTAAATGCAGCCGTGACACCTGCTGCATCATCGTAGGCAGAGACAAGCTGGCGCTCGTCCTTCTTCAGATCGGCGCCAATGACTAGACGCCCGTTTTCTCCGAGCATGTGCGCCATGTTCGCCAGGAGCTTGATCGCTGTGGGATTCTCTAGATTGCCGATGGTCGATCCAGGAAAGAATCCAAGCCGCGGCCGGCCAACAACGTCCGGTGGCATCGGAATGGGTTGAGCGAAGTCGCCGCGCAATGGCAACACCCGCAAATCCGGAAACCGTTCTTCGATGCGCGCTTGCGCCCCACGCAACGCAGCGTCCGATATGTCGATCGGTATGTAAGCATAAAGATCGCGCATTTCGGCGAGCAGGAGCTCGGTCTTAAGACTCGAGCCAGAGCCAAACTCTATGAGCACCGAACCCGGTGGCGTTTCGCGTGCTATCTCACAGGCGCGATCGCGCAGGATCTCGGTTTCCGTGCGAGTTGGATAATACTCGGGCAACGCCGTGATTTTCTCAAATAGCGCGCTGCCGGCCGCATCGTACAAAAAACGGCAGGGGATAGATTTCGCGGGTGCAGAAAGCCCGTCGAAAAGTGCGCTCGCAAAATCGGAATCGACCTCGATTGTGTCTAAGCTCATGTCTTCGACTAACGTCATGATACGTCCTCTGCTAGACGCAGGCCTGTAAATTGCCAACGCTGATGTGGGAAGAAGAAGTTGCGGTAGGTCGCGCGGACGTGGCCTCCTGGCGTAGTGCAGGACCCCCCTCGCAGCACCTGTTGGCTCACCATAAACTTGCCGTTGTATTCGCCGATGGCGCCTGGCGCCTGACGGTAGCCGGGGTAGGGCTGATAAGCGGACGCGGTCCACTCCCAAACGTCACCAAACAGCTGCGCAAGCCGTCCCGTACCCGCAGGCTTTGTCGGACGTGGCCGCAATGCGTTGGTTGACAGGTCATTGCCATTGAGCGAGTAGCCAGCGCTTGCCGCTTCCCACTCGAACTCGGTCGGCAACCGTTTGCCCACCCAGTGCGCAAAAGCGTTGGCCTCGAAGTAGCTCACATGCGAAACGGGGGCGCGCAGGTCTAAGGGCAGCAAGCCTTCAAGCGTCATCTGATGCCAACGCCCTTCGTGCTCTTGCCAGTAGCCGGGAGCCTGCCACCCATGCGTCTTGACCGTCGCCCAGCCGTCGGCCAACCAGAGCATCGGATCGCGGTAGCCGCCGTCCTCTATGAAGCTGAGCCAGTCTCCATTGGTGACGCAGCGGTTCGCAAGCCGGAAGGGCTGCAGCAATACTTCATGGCGCGGGCCCTCATTGTCATAGGCAAATCCATCGCCGTCGTGCCCGATCGCGTGGACGCCGCCTTCAAACGCGACCCAACTTTGCTCGGGCTGCGTTGAGGCAACCGTCTCGGGCCTGGGCTGTGGACGCCGATAAGCGGGCCAAAGAGGGTTCTCCGCAAACAAGCTCAAAATGTCGGTCAAGAGCAGCTCTTGGTGTTGCTGCTCATGATTGATGCCAAGCTCGATCAGAGACCCGACCGCGTCGGAAGAATCATTCGCCAGGCCTTCAGAAAAGAGCCGGCCGAGAGCGGTGTCGACGTGAACACGGTAGTCGCGCACCTCTTGCGCCGGCGGGCGCGTCAGGACCCCGCGTCGTGCGCGAGGTTGACGGTCGCCCTTCGCCTCGTAATACGAGTTAAAGCAATAGTCGAAGTCGTCGGAGTAAGGCACGTAGCCCGGCAAATGCGCCCGGAGAATGAATGCCTCATAGAACCAGGTCGTGTGCGCAAGGTGCCACTTGGTGGGGCTCGCATCGTCCATGGCCTGGACGGTCTGGTCCTCGTCGGTGAGCGGCTCGGCGAGCTTTACTGAGAGTTGCCTACTGTCGCTCAGCCGGTCACGGAGCGGAGTGTTATGTGCTGAGGCTTTGGCCTTGCGTGTTGACTTGGCAAAATTCGTTGAGGACATCGTACCTCCCAACTTAGCATTTGTTACGCGGCCCGTCGGCGCGCGGACCACACATGGGTTCCAGACAACGATTTTGTGCGATGAAGTGTCGACTGCCGTGTGGGATTTGCGGGGGTCGGCGCAAAGCTCAAGCCGACGGTTGAAGGGCGCATTTCGCCTCCCCGAATCCTTGCGGATGCGTTGGGGATGCCCGTGGCAATGGAGCCGCGTTTAGGTGCCACTCCGATTGTCGGCACACACCTAACGCGTTGGGCCGCGCACCGCAACCCGCCAGCCATAATCGATGGCGGCATTATTTCGCAATATGACAGGCGTCGCCGTCTACCGGTAAAGCGGATTCGGATGATCGAAGCGGCATCCCGCGTCCCATTTGGAACGCTGATTACCATGAGCAGGAATACCCCCCTGCGACTTTAGTATGCGTGCTAAGTGCATCAAGTTCCATGTCATGAAAGTGACATTACGCTGGGTGAACTCGTTTTCAGGGCCTCCGGATCCCTCGTCCAAATACGATGGCCCAGGCCCCGCCTCGCCGATCCAACCGGCATCAGCCTGCGGCGGGATGACATAGCCCAAGTGTTGTAGGCTGTAGAGGATGTTCATGGAACAATGCTTTACGCCGTCCTCGTTGCCGGTGACCAAGCAGCCCCCCACCTTCCCGTAGTACGCATACTGACCTTTGTTGTTGAGCTGCGCCGACATGGCGTAGAGGCGCTCAATGAGCATCGTGCAAACCGACGACTTCTCGCCAAGCCAGATGGGCGTACCAATGATGAGAATGTCGGCGTGTTGCACCTTGGGATAAATGGTCGGCCACTCGTCTTTGGGCCAACCGTGCTCTGTCATATCCGGATAGACCCCAAATGAAATGCTATGATCGACCAAGCGAACGGAATCCGTTTGCACGCGATTCTTGCGCATTATTTCAAGGGAAACTTCGGCAAGGCCTTGCGTATGCGACACAGCCGGAGAACGCTTCAGCGTGCAATTGATGAAGAGGGCACGGAGATCGGAGAAGTCCCATTCAGATTGGGCGCAAAGCGCATCCTGCATTTTATTGAGCATGTTTGAGAGACCTTCCCTTGGAGCCTTTTTTACGAATTTGCAGTCTTGACTAAACCAGGACCGATTACCCGGCGCCGCACCGACTTCTGCGTGGGCGAACGCAGCGTTGCATCAACGGCGCGTGATCACAACGACTATGGGTGCAGAACCGCAGAAACGGGGAAGGTTCCCCAATTGCGCTTGGCAATTGCCCGCGCTAGATGCGATCTATTCGGCAGCATGGTGCAGAGCCTTGCAACGTTACTTGGCACCCATGCGATTTTGCACCAATCGCAAAGTTTCATGCGAGAATTCGCCATGCCAGGGTGCGAAATTACATTCGGTGTGACACTTGATTCGCTTAGGCAGCCGACAGTTCGCCTTGGCCGGCACCCAAAGGGATGTTCACGACCGTTGAGCCGAGCTCATCTCGAGCGCGCTCTATCGTCCCTGCGAATGCGATTGTGCGCTCCGTAACGAGGTGGCGCTGCCGGTCTACGGTCACGACATGATAGCTGTCATCGAGCACGACCATGTCGACCGTGCCCGCAAGATTTCGCTGCAGCCAGAACGAATTTCGGATGCTCGCGCGATCATCCTCGCGTGGGTGCACCAACAGAACAGGCTGCTGAATGAGATTTGCGCGTCCGCGAACGGCATTGACTAGGCAGCCCATCTCAAACATTGCGCCACCAGGCACCTTAAGCATGCCGGCCTTGGCACTATCGCCACTTTCTATCGCGGCGGTGACGAGCGAGCGGATGCGCGGATCCTTTACACCGTATGGGTCACGCTCGGCAAAGTTGAACCACTTGGCCACCGACTTCTGTCGTATCAACTTAAACAGCCGCGCGTACCACGGCACTCCCCACCCATCAAGCGATAGTGTGGGCGAGTAAAGGGCCACGCCGTCAACATCTTCTTTCCGCTCGGCAGCGAGCATCAGCGCCAGGACCGCGCCCATCGAAAGGCCCGCGACGATAACGGTATCGCAGCGGTTACGTAGCTCGTCGAGTGCGGCTTCCGCGCTTGCATACCACTGTTGCCAGCGAGACTCCTGCAGTTCATCGAAGTTACCGCTGTGAGCTGCGAGCTGCGGACACGACACGGTCATCCCAGCCCGCGCCAACCCCAACGCGACGAACCTCATCTCGACCGGCGTGCCTCCCAGACCATGCAAAAGCAAAACCCCGGTCCGACCTCCGTCAAACGTGAAGCTCCTGTCGTTGGACCTTGTCTGGTATCGCGTCATTGCTACGCGCCTCCTAATGTCAGTGGACTGGGTACAATCGCTCGTTGTTGGGTTTAGAGCCTTGCTTCCAACATCTCCGATTGGGGCAGTTCGATGTGTTTTGATGTTTTTCCGGCACGGGTTTCAGAGATCCATTGTGCAAATTCGGCGTTCGCGTCGTTGAAGCAAGACATTGCGATGTGCGGCAGCCGTTGCTTCTGGCAGCGGCGCAACAGTGCCCCTTTGGCGATGACCAATTGGCAACGCTCTGCGATGCAGAAATCCGAACGTCCGTCACCGACCATCACATTGAGAGCGGTTTCGCCGCGCGCGCGATGCACGCATTTGCAATTGCCTATGTTGAAGTGGCAATCCGCCCGACGATGGGGAAAGCGCGCTTCCCAACGATCACCACCTTGCCAGACAAGTTGATTGGCAATGAACGGGATGTTCAGACCGGCTTCGCCCAGTACGGTGCGTAAGATCACGTCGAGCCCATCGGACACGACCGTGATGCTGGCGCCGTTGCGCCGGCACAGATCGACGAAGGCCGGAAAACCTGGATCGACCGGGATGTGCCGGAGAAATGCGCTAACTTCTTCGGGCCGGGCCCGAAGCAGCGTCACGTTTTGCGCCGTGGCTTCCCAGGAGGTTATATGACCGTCTAGCCACGACTGATCGATGTCCCGCCACGCGGCGTCGGCAAAGCGGTCGAACAACTGATCGGTGGGCTCATTGGGCGCGATGGTACCGTCGAAATCGACGTACACATCAATGCCCGACCAGATCCTTGGCCCATGTACAGGTTTTTTCAACATCGTCCTCGGGTCAACTAGCCTTCAAGTCGGATGTCTGATTGTGTAGTCACGCGGGCAGGGCGGCGCTGTCTCGCACGTGACACTAGGGTGGGAATTGCTGCGTTCGTGCCATCGGGCGGACCAAATCGAGGCGCTTGATGGTGCCTTGATGCTGCCAAAACTCAGGCCAAACATCGCGGTCGGGCAGAATCGGAGGCGCAGAATTGCTGGGCCGCGGAAGACGATTGAAAACAATTGCATCGTGCATTATTGCGCAGTTGCAGCCGGCAGGATTTAGCTGTTGGCATTTAACTGGCTGACGGGGCTCTCGGATGTTTTTGCATTGCGATTTTAGCCGGTTGATCGGACTCGCCTGCCTGATCATTGCGCTCGCCTGGACCGTCCCCGGCGTGGCGCAGACGGATAACATTGTTCGAGTCAAGCTCGGCTTGAGTTCAATGAGCAAGTCGGACAGGGCCACGCTATGGAAGAGGGTGGATCAGTACGCCACGGTGGATGCACTGCAGGAGTTCTGTGGCCGCAACCTTAATCTTCGGCGCCGCGCGTGGAAGGCGGTTGGCTCCTGCGTCACGCGATCTTCGTTTAGGAGAGTTCTCCGCGTCTTCCGCACTAAGAAGAACAAATACATCAAAGAATGGGAGGCTGTGCACGGTGAGCCGGAGCGCAAGAAAGAACTATGCGACAGCTGGCAAAAAAAACTGCGCGAATACTCGCGCATTATCAACAGTCAAATCTCGGAAGCAGCCAGTCTCTGTCGCTCGTGCATTTTCTGCTGACGTCCGGGGGCGGTTTCCCTGCGCAGTATTCCAAACTTTATCAACGATGCGACTAGGTAGAAGCTGACGTTTCCCTGAGATCCAGATCATTTGCAAACCCGCCGCTCGCCATACCGGCCGCGGCGCATGAGATCGACGTGAAAGTGGTCGTGATGATTAGTATCGTAGTCGGGCCCCAGGACGGTCGAGAACTGGGCACAAGCGCCTTTGTGAACCGCCCGAAGAAATTTGCGCTCCTTCCAACTACCGCGCCAGCCGCGCTTTACTGATATGTGTCGTCCGTCCGCCAATATGA
>JAUVPN010000228.1 GCA_030598645.1 Hyphomicrobium sp.
GCAACGCGGATGGCCACATAACCTGCGAACGACAGGGCGGCGATGAGGATAGTGAGGAGCCATACCTCGCGTGGATTGATGGGGAGCCAAGTAGCGATCTCGCGGTCGGGCAGCACCGGCAAGAGGATAACCGTCATCGCCAGGAGGATCAGTCCAGCGCGCAGCTCCTCCCACGTTAGCTTTTTGAGCCATGTGTGAAGTACGGTTTTCAGAGCCAGAAGCACCGCCGCAACGACGGCCGCGGCAGCGGCCGCCATCTGGTTGCCCAGAACGGCCATTGCGCCGAGCGCGAACGCAATCATTGCCGCAACCACAGTTGTCGCACCGAATGTCTTGTCGTGCTCCAACTCGCGAAGTCGAAAGATCACGATTGCGCCGGCGAATGTCATAAACGCAAGGCCCAACGCGACGACGCCCCAATCGCCGGTGCCCCGCGCGATTGCCCCCCAGGCACCTCCAAGCAATCCCGCTAGCGCATGGGTACGGAGCCCTACCGCGCGCTCGCCTTCCGCCTCCTCGCGCTGTTGCCACCCGCGCTCGATGCCGATGACCAGCCCGATCGCGAGCGCGACGGCCATGCGCTGGATGAGGTCGAAGGTATCCATGAGTCTAAATGGTCGCGCATATCTAAGACGGCGCGCGGGGCGTTCCCTACGCGCATTCTAACAAGGCATGCATACCATGAACGAGTGCGGTAAGGACGCCGGCGCGCACCTACGCTTAAACTTAGTGGTACACGACCGGCGCAGACATAATCGCCCAGTACAGCTTAGCACTCCCCTAGCCGTGTCAATTGTGGTGAGCCGATACGGCCTGGAGTACCTCGCCAGAAAGCTCAAGCGCGCTGGAGTGCGAGATGTCGCCAAGGCTCAGCATTCCGACCATACGTTTTTTGTCGTTGATGACCGGCAGTCGACGTATTTGCCGCTGCTCCATGATGTGCATGGCGTCGTCGAGCTCTTCATCGTCGCGGCAGAAGATAATGCCCTTGCTCATAACGTCGCGGGCAGTGAGTGCGTCCGCATGCTTACCGTTACCAAAGCCGCGACAGACGATGTCTCGGTCCGTGACCATGCCGATCAGCCGGTCATTTTCTCCTACGGGCAGCGCGCCGATATCGTGTTGGCTCATTGTTCTGGCTAGCTCGGAGACCTTCGTATCCGGGTCAACCCATTGGACGCCCTTGTGCATTGCTTCTTTCACTTTCATGGTGGATCTCCTCGTATTAAGAGCGCTTTCGCAATTCTGCTGATTGTTTGTGCCGCCCCGGAACCCGAGGCTCAATGACCAGTATCAATTGCCGCAGACGTTGGCCGTAGTGGGCCGCACACCTACATGTGGGCCTTTCAACCGGGGTACCGCAAGGCTCGGGCCGCGCTGTTCGGCTTGATAGAGCCTGGGCATTGGGGTACGAGAAACAAAGGACGAATGCCAAACCCAGGAGGGGAAACGTGGGGATCGATCTGTCAGGCGGTCATGCCGCAATGGACTACAACGAGCATGCTCAGACGTATCAACGGTTTATCATGTTCATCAAGGTGAGCGTGGTGTTTTTGGTTATCCTGCTCGGCGGGATGGCGTACTTCCTCGTTTGAACCTGGCACTAATGACCAGCGGAGTTTAAACCCGGTGGTCGTCTGCCGGAGGGCATATCTCGCAAAAACCGGATTTTTCCATGGTCACCATAGCGGTAACAGCGGAGGGGGCAGACGAGCCGCGTGTTGCGATCTCGCCCGAGACCGTAAAGAAACTCACTGCACTGGGTTGTAAGGTGAGGATTGAGGCTGGTGCCGGCGCACGCTCTCGCTTTTCCGATGAGGTCCTTCAGGCGCAAGGCGCCGAAATCACGTCAAGCACGACGGACGCGCTGCGCAGCGCGGACGTCCTGTTGAAGGTTGGCAGGCCAAGTGTCGAAGAGGTCAAAGGCTTAAAGCCCGGCGCAGTTGTCGCCGCAATGCTCGATCCTTACGGCGAGCGGGCAGGCCTGGAGGCGCTGGCGGCAACAAATGTTGCGCTTTTTTCCATGGAATTCATGCCGCGCATCACGCGCGCCCAGTCGATGGACGTGCTTTCAAGTCAAGCAAATCTGGCTGGTTATAAGGCTGTTGTTGATGCTGCGGCCATGTTCGACCAAGCTATGCCGATGATGATGACAGCCGCAGGCACGGTTCCCGCCGCTAAAGCATTCATTATGGGGGTGGGCGTCGCGGGGCTGCAGGCGATTGCGACGGCACGCCGAATGGGCGCGCAGGTCACGGCCACGGACGTGCGACCGGCCACGAAGGAGCAAGTCGCTTCGCTCGGGGCCAAGTTCGTCGCGGTTGAAGACGATGAGTTCAAGCAGGCGCAAACGGAAGCGGGCTATGCCAAGCCTATGTCAGCCGAATATCAAAAGAAGCAAACCGAGCTTGTCGCCTCGCATATCCAGAACCAGGACATCGTTATTACGACCGCACTGATCCCGGGGCGTCCGGCCCCGCGGCTCATCACGCGCACGATGGTTGAGAGCATGAAGTCTGGCGCCATTATCGTAGATCTGGCTGCTGAGCGCGGCGGAAACTGCGAACTGACCGAGCCCGGCAAGATTGTCGAGCACAATGGGGTGCGGATCGTCGGTCCGCTCAATCTCGCCGGCGAGATACCAGTCAACGCTTCAAGCCTCTATGCCAGAAATCTCTTAGCCTTCCTCGATATCATGATCGATAAGACGGAGAAGGTCCTGAAGGTCGATTGGGACGACGAGATCATAAGGGGTACGCTGGTGGCCAAGGACGGGAAGATTGTGCACCCAAACCTGCAGCCGCAGGGAGCAGCCCAATGAAGAACACTTTCAAAACGTTTGCCGTCGCCGTCAGCCTGCTGCCGGCTTCGAGCGCGACCGCATTTGCCGCCGCTGGCGTGGGTGGGGATATCGATCCCATTGTGTACGAGCTGATGGTGTTCGTGATGGCGATCTTTGTTGGCTACTACGTGGTGTGGAGCGTGACGCCTGCGCTGCACACACCTCTGATGTCAGTAACGAACGCCATCTCGTCGGTGATCGTGGTCGGTGCGCTATTGGCCGTTGCCGTGGAGCATGGGGGCATTGAGCGCTTCACGACGTTCGACTCCAGCCTGACATCGAAGATTTTCGGGCTTCTCGCGCTCGTGATGGCATCCGTGAATATCTTTGGCGGCTTCCTCGTCACCCAACGCATGCTCGGCATGTACAAGAAGAAGGGTGACAAGCGGTGAAGACACGCATGACCGATCTGCGGGGGCAAGTCTATGTCGGCTAATCTCGTCGCGGTTCTCTATCTTGTCTCGGGTGTGCTTTTCATTTTGGCGCTGAGAGGACTCTCGAGCCCGGCGACGTCGCGGCGCGGCAACCTTTTCGGCATGATCGGCATGGCCATCGCGATGGCCACGACGTTGGCGATCGCTGCGCCCCAGCTGCAACTCACCTGGTTTTTGATCGCGGGCGGAGTAGGCGTCGGCGGCCTTATCGGGGCCATAACGGCGCGGCGTATTCCGATGACGGCGATGCCTGAGCTCGTCGCTGCATTTCACTCTCTCGTAGGCTTAGCGGCGGTGTTCGTTGCAGCGTCGGCTCTTTATGCGCCAGACTCGTTTGGCATTGGTGAGCTCGGCGCGATCAACTTCGTCAGTCTTATAGAAATGTCGCTCGGCGTTGCCATCGGCGCTATCACTTTTACAGGGTCCGTGATCGCATTCGCGAAGCTGTCGGGTCGCATGTCTGGTAAGCCGATCACCTTGCCGCTGCGTCATCTCATCAATATTGGCCTCGCCGTTCTGATGATTTGGCTTATCTACAAGTTCTGTCTCTCCGGTGGCGACCCGCTCCTTTTTTGGGCCGTCACCGCCACGGCCATGCTGCTTGGCGTCTTGATCATCATCCCGATCGGCGGCGCCGATATGCCAGTTGTGGTGTCGATGTTGAACTCCTACTCGGGGTGGGCGGCTGCCGGCATCGGTTTTACGCTCTCAAACATCGCCCTTATCATCACGGGTGCACTCGTTGGCTCCTCGGGCGCAATCCTTTCCTACATCATGTGCAAGGGGATGAACCGGAGTTTTATCTCCGTGATCCTCGGTGGCTTTGGCGGCGAAGTTGCAGGTCCTGCGGGTGGTGCTGAGCAGAAGCCGGTCAAACTCGGCTCGGCCGATGATGCAGCTTACGTCATGCAGAACGCTGGCCGGGTCATCATTGTCCCGGGCTATGGCATGGCGGTGGCGCAGGCCCAGCACGCCCTTCGCGAGATGGCCGACGCTTTAAAGAAGGCGGACGTAGAGGTGAAGTACGCGGTTCACCCCGTCGCAGGGCGCATGCCGGGTCACATGAACGTGCTGCTGGCGGAAGCAAACGTACCCTATGACGAGGTGTTTGAGCTAGAGGACATCAACAGCGAGTTTCCCCAAACTGACGTCGTCTACGTCATCGGGGCCAACGATGTGACGAACCCTGCGGCCGAAGACGACCCTTCCTCGCCAATCTATGGCATGCCAGTGCTGCAAGTTTGGAAGGCCGGCACGGTGCTGTTCAATAAGCGCTCTTTGGCGTCCGGATACGCCGGTATCGACAACACACTGTTCTATCGTGACAACACGGTTATGGTGTTAGGCGATGCCAAGAAGATGACTGAACAAATTGTCAAAGCGCTCGC
>JAUVPN010000214.1 GCA_030598645.1 Hyphomicrobium sp.
GGGTCCGCCGCTTCGGCCGGGATTGTAGCCGTTTTTTTGGCGTGGAATTTTCCACCCTCGCGCCACCAAGTCCAGACCGAGCCTTCGAGATTGGTCGTGTCGACGACCAGGCCAAGGAAGCCGTACTCGCGTGTCGGATCGTGCGCTGGCCGCACTTCAAGCGCCATCTGGTGATTGGGGCCAAGATCGATCGTCTGGACGTTGCGGCGGTCGCTGAGATCCCAGAAATGGATGTGGTGACCATATTTGTTGGCGAGCAGGTCTTCGGCAACGATGCCGTTCTCAAACTGCGGCGGCAGGCCCCATTCGCTTGTCACCATGTAGTCGCGGGGCAAATTCCACCAGAAATCATATTGAAGCTTTTGAGGACCGCGATCGATTTCCCAGCGGCCCAGAATATCAAATGTCTCACAATCCATGATGAAGACACCGGGAGGACTGTCGGTGCCGTCGGGACCCGCACCGCCAAGCGCGCTGACATAGATCCCTTCGGGGCCACAATGCACGGTGTGCGGACGCGAATAACCTATTTTGCGGAACACTTCTGCGGGCTCGATGATCTTGTGGATCTTCGCTTCGGTTGGATGCGGCTTCGTGTCGATGATGTAGATCCGCGAGGAACGAAGACCGGGAATGATCAAATAGCGCCGCTCTAAGAACGCGTGGCCGGTCAGCGGCGACAGCGCGGAGGAACACGCATTCCAGCCGAAATGATGAAACTCGTCGCCTTTGTTTGGCATGGTGACGGTATGAATTATTTTTGCGTAGTCGTTCGACTTCGGGTTGACGTCGACCACGGCAAGCGCATCGGGTTTTGAAAAATCCGGGCTCAGCATCAGCGTATAGGCGTAATTCTCCGGCGGCGCTTCCATTGCAAGCTTCGGGGAGGCATGGAATGTCGGATCTGGCCGCAAGGTCATGCGCTTTTCTCCTCCGTTGTTGGTTCCAGCGCGTCGTTCGCCTCACGGTTCTGACCTACCGGCCTGCCGCGGGGAACGGCGCCAATTCCTCGGTAAAAATCCGGCCCCCATCCGAGGGCTCCTCTTCATTGCCCTGATCGGATCATTCGTTGAAAGAGGCTGAAGTTCTCAAAAATTCAATCTTTCTGCCTATCGCTAAGAGGAAATCTCTGCATTGACGGAGGTCAAAATTAAGTGCGGTAAAACGGAATGCGATGATCATAATCCCAACGACTTCCACATTGCTGCGCATCGACGCACTTGAGCGACGCGACTGGACTGATGTCCGCTTTGGGTCAAAAGCGGACATTGGCAGTGCACGAACCAGCTGTACTCAGGGCCTAACGCCGAGGCATTGGCGCCAGGGCAGACCCACACCAGTCGATGCTTAGAAGGAAACAATGAAGCGGCGGAAGCAGCAATTTTGCCGAGGTGTTGTTGCGTTGGCCGATAGCGACGCTAACGCAGTCTAAGCAGACTCGCTGCCTTGTCGGCGGAACGGGCGTTGCCTATGCTGAAACAGAGACACGAGGAGAGTCTTATGGGCGTGATCGAACCTACGAATTTGGCGGTGAAGAGTCTTAACGGGCTTCACCTTTATCATAGCGGCATATCGAACTGTTCCATGCGGGTTCGGATTACACTCGAAGAGAAAGGTCTCAAATGGGAAAGCCACCATTTCGATATTCTCAAGAAGGAGCACCTCACTCCTGAGTATTTTGGTATCAACCCGAACGGATTGGTGCCCACGCTTGTTCACGATGGTGTTGTGATTATCGAGTCGGACGATATCATCGATTACCTCGATCAGACATTTCCAGAGCCGGCACTTCGCCCGACCAATGAAGCCGAAGTTGAACGAATGTATTTTTGGCTACGGCGGTCGACCAGTATCCATGTGAAAGCGATCAAAACCCACATCTACGACAAGCGTGTACGCAGCACGATGGCCCAATCTGAACAGGAGCAAGCTGCCTACCACGAACTGCAAACGAACCCCGAGCTACTTGAATTTCACCGCAAGAGCTCATCGGACGGATTTTCGGAAGAAGAGCTGCGTGCTGCAAAACAAACGATCGATGAGTGTTTCACTGATGCTGAAGCGGCATTGGCTGAGAACGATTGGCTGGCAGGGAGTGTATTCTCACTCGCTGATATCGCGTGGATGCCGCTCTACTTCACTCTTAAAGAATTAGCCGGTTATGATTTTAAGCCGTTCCCGGATGTTCAGGCTTGGGCAGATCGGATTAGCAGCCGGGAGAGTTATCAGCGCGGGATCATCGACTGGTGGCCGCCACAGATGCCCAAGGGAACGAAAGATCCGGAAGCCGCAGAGTGATGATCGGATCTCGCCGGCACCTGCGAGACCGCTTTGTTCAACCGCATGTCTCGGTAAGGGTCCTATGTCCGCTTTGGGTCAAAAGCAAACATGGGCACGTGCCTCAGCAATGTCCGCTTTACCCCCAAGAGCGGACATGCGGTTGCCAGTGGGAGCGAAGAATTACCTTTGTCAATCGGGGCATCCCTCATCGCAGGCGCCGGCCAAAGATAAAGATCGCCGAAAGCGGAACGACGAAGCCGATCGCGATGCACCAAAACACGATGTATGGAAGGTTCTCATAATCGCCACGGCTGACCACAAAAATATCATTCAGGTACTTCGTCTGGAGGGCGCCGGCCACGAGGGCTAGGTTCATCAGCGAAGCCATGAGCGCAAACCAGGTCGCACGCCGGCCTTTGGGCGCATAGATGGCGCACAATGTCAAAAGCGGGATCATGCTAAGCTGTGCGAAAGGTGATGACGTCGCGGTGTCGATGATCGCGATGGTGCGGGCGCCGAACCCAAACACGCGCTCCGTCCATTCACTCAAGCCCAGCGTCAGACCCAAGCTCGGCAGCGAGAGGACCGTGGTCACCACGGTCAGCCACAACAGGACGATCGCGACCGGCTTGCGCGTGATGGCGTCGGAGAAGAGCCACATTCCGAGCAGCGCCAGGCCGGCGCCAATCTGATTGAGCGTGCCCTGAAATGCCTCGTCGAAGCCCAAGACATCAATCACGAACCACGTGTAGCCATGACCGAATGCCGGGACCGCGCGGTAAACGAAGATAATTACGGCAGCGTAGAAGATCGTGCGCTGCGTTTGTTGATCGAGATCACCAATCACGCGCCGGAGCATGGCGCACACGACGATCATCGAGATAACAAAGACGATCTCCTGGTTGAACGGAACGTCCGCCCCCGCCAGAGCGAGAACGAAGACACCAAAAATGAGGCCACCACCCAGAATGCGCCAATCGATCGGTCGGCTTTCCACTGGCTTGAGATGGATCAGCGCTGCGCCGCTTACCGACACAAGAGGGATGATTAGTCCAACTAGGAACACCGTTTCATACGCATAAATTCCGGCGATCCAGCCAGCCAAGCCCGCCACCATGAATATGCCGAATGAAAGTGCGAGCCGGCCCAGCACCTGCACCATGCCGAGCTCGCGGTTGACCACGGCTTTATCACGCGGGGTGCCATCCGGGTTCTCGCGCTCGACCACCTCCGTGCTCATCGCATCTGCAGCAACGTCCTGGATCACCACCCCCAGCACGCTCAGGAAGGCCCCAAGCCGATAGAGGTTCTCCAGGCTTGCAAATGTAATCCACCCGCCGGCCGCGCCGGCGAGCAGCAACAACCCCGATGCAATAAATGTCGCCCCGATAAACACGTACGAGCGTCGCTGCGATCCCAGAATTGGCACCGCATCGACCAGCTCGCCAAATACCATCTTCACTGTCCACGGCAGGGTGAGCCACACATTGAGGGCGGCAAGCTCTGACGGACTTAGCGTCAGTGCCTTCTTGATCCAGAAGCTCTCCGCAACAGTAATCAGCCCCAGAGCACCGTAGGCGAAGTAGACCATCATCAGGGGCAAGTAGCGGGGACGGAACGCACGGATTGGATTGAGGAGCGCCGTCTTAAACTGTTCGGCGACGTAGGCGCGGCTCCAGACGCTCACTTCTGCCATCAGATGGTTCACCTTGAGTTCGAGAACGCCGATATGCGCCCAGTTCGGGTCCCTTCGTCCACTTTTATCGCTCTTGTGAGATTGGCCCCCTTACTTATGCAGATACCTGCACCAGTTGTCCGCTTTGGATCCGAAGCAGACATGCAAGGTTGCATGGGCGCCGTCCGCTCTAGGCCTCAAATGCAGACTCCGGGTTGGCTGCGGGAAAGTGGTCCGTAACCGACGCCGACGCACACCCCAGTATTGGTCCGCTTTGGGTCAGAAGCGGGCATTGCGTGCGTCAAGCTTAGACACTAGTGCCCGTTACTATGCGCGGGGGTAGAGGGGGATGCCCGGCAATATGCGCTACTTCCCGAACGGCACCTTCTTAGCGCTCTCGGGGACGGACGCCTTGAACTGGTCGTCCGCTGCCTCGCCGTCGACGCTCCAGCGGCTGAAAGAGGCAAGGAACTCTGGCTTTTCAGGAGCGTTCACGTAGGAAATGGCGAAACGCCGTGGAACGGGCGTGGCGTCGGCCTGAACCCAGATCTGCCAGTCGGCACCAGTGCTCTCGAACGAGAGGTGATGGCACTTGATGCCGTTCACCAACTTGATGCCGAGATACTCAGCCGAGATGAGGTTCTCCTTGAAGTTCTTCGCGATGTCCTCATAGAGCAGATCGGCGAGCGGCAGCTGTGCCTCGTGCTTCTCGATCAGCTCATCGAGCAGGGCGTCGATGCTGCCGTTGAAGTCCAGCTCCATGACCTTGTTGTCGTGACGCATCAGAACGGTCAGTGTGGAGCCGTCAAACCAGGCGCTCCGCGCCGAGCCGTTGTCGGCGATAGCGAGGACGCGCAGGGAATTCGGTCGCCGCATGATGCCTTGGATCGTGCGGGCAGACTTGATCTTGATGCCAGACTCGCGCACCTCGTCGAACAGCGTACGCGCCCGGAAGGACAGTGTCTTGGCCCCGGCGAGATAGTCGGACATGCCCTGCAGGATTTGCA
>JAUVPN010000059.1 GCA_030598645.1 Hyphomicrobium sp.
ATATAACGAATTGGAGGCCGAAATTCGAACATTGCGCGCTTTCGCTCTGGCCCTTCGGTTTTCCTAGAAGTGCTTCAATGTGGTTCGGGAAAGCCTGCCTCGTCAATCGCGACTACCCAGCAATGTGCCATGGTCCACCGCCCGTTTGCTGGCGGCGCGGCACTGCGCACCTTGTTGGGACCCTTGGCCACCATTATAACCCGCCGGACTGAATGGTAAAATCCAAGCCTCAGGGGGATTAAGATGGCTATCGAGCGGACCCTGTCCATCATTAAGCCGGATGCCACAGAACGCAACATTACGGGTGTCATAAACCGCGTTATAGAAGATGCGGGGTTGCGAATCGTTGGCCAAAAGCGGGTCCACTGGACCCTCGAGCAGGCCCAAGAATTCTACGAGCAGCATTTGGGAGCACCTTTCTACCCCGACCTTTGTAAGTTCATGTCGTCCGGGCCGATCGTTGTCCAAGTGTTGGAAAGCGATGACGCCATAGCCAAGTACCGGAAACTAATGGGAGCGACCAATCCGGTCGACGCCGAGCCTGGGACGCTGCGCAGGCGTTTTGCGATCTCAATGCAGAAAAATTCCGTCCACGGTTCGGATAGTCCGTCTTCTGCGGATCGTGAGATTGCATTGAATTTTTCTCCGGAGGAAATTGTCGGGTGAGGCCGGTGGCCTTCTTTCGCTGCCGTCAGTCAGGGAGTTGCCATGGGACGCGTCAGGTTCTACGTCGCCGCGAGTCTTGATGGATTCATCGCGGATCGTGAAGGCAGCGTTGATTGGATGGCGCCCTACGACGCAAGACTCTATGGCTACGACGCATTTGTTGACGACATCGGCGCACTCGTCATGGGGCGGCGTACGTTCGAACTAATCCACGCGGTTGGTGACTGGCCATACTTGGGCAAGCGCGTCTATGTCATTTCCTCGCATAAACTCGATAATCCGCCGCGCGGTGTCGCTCGGGCCTCAAATGGAATTTTAGGCGGGCTGAAGTCAGCGAGAGACGAAACGATGTCCGACATCTGGATTGTCGGCGGAACTATGACAATGCAGTCGGCGCTTGATGAAAATCTCGTCGACGTAATAGAGATCTTTTTGGTGCCGGTACTGCTTGGCGCGGGACTTACCTTGCTCAATGAGATAAAGCGTCCACAGACGCTGGCGTTTGACGGCGTCGAGGCCTTTCCGGACGGCGTTGTAAAGCTGCGCTACTTCACGGCGCGCTATCGGGCGAGCGGCGGGTACCAGACGTAATGGAGGCATCCACTTGGCCCGGCGTCTTCGTCTAGCTCAGTTCGTGAATTCTAAACATCAGTCCGCCTTTGGGCGTCAGTGTAACCGTGGCGTTAAGGGGGGCTGGGTTTTTTCCGACGTATTCTGGCCTGAAGCGGCGTAATAGCAGCGATAGCGCCAGCGTGTTCTCCACCTGGCTCATGGCGCCGCCGATGCATGAACGCTTGCCCCCGCCAAACGGCAGGTAGGAGTACTTCACCTGCTTCTTAGCCGCTCCCGCCATCCAGCGCTCTGGGCGAAACTCTTCAGGCTCCTCCCAGAAGCTAGGGTTGTGGTGCGCGCCGTAGGCGAATAGCATAATGCGATCGCCGGCCTGGATCTTCGTGCCGCCGATCTCGTCCTCTTCCGATGCAACCCGGATAAGACCCCAGATCGGAGGATAGAGCCGCATCGTTTCTTGTATGACTGCGCGCGTGTATGCAAGTGCTGAATAATCGGCGGCGGTTGGGTCGCGATCGCCGTAGACCTGCTCTCCCTCTTTGCGAATGCGTTCCGCAGTTTCTGGATACCGAGCCGCTTCATAAAGCGCCCATGCAAGTGTCAAGGCCGTCGTCTCGGTACCTGCCCACAAGTATTGTTTCAACTCGTCGACGGCCTGCTGTTGGTCGAACTCGGGTGTTTCGGGGTCAGCCACCGCTGCCTCGATCATTTTGAGCAACGTACGTTCGCGTGCCTCGCGAGGGTCTGAGGCTATAACTGCAGGCGGTACACTGGCCCAGACCTGCATGGCCTTGGCAGCATCCTGCTCGGTCATTTCGAATACTTCGCCAGACTGTTTTTTGAGGCGGATCTCCTTGTGGTTCATCACGTCGGTATAGGTCTTCACACACTTGAAGACGAAGTGCGGATTGAACGGCATGTCTCTATCGAATAGAGCCTTGCAGATCATGTCAGCGGCGAGCGTCCAAGTCTGCTCAACCATCTCGACGGTCTCGCCCGATTTGGCTAGTTGCGACCAAATATCCATCTTGGTGCGGATTGCCGCCAAGAAATAGGGGATATACTCGGCGAACATGTCCGGGTGGAACGCGGGCTGTTGGGGCATGCGGATCTTCTGCCACAGCGCGCCGTCGTTGGTGATCATTGACTTGCCGAAAATCGGCTTCAGCCCGTCGAAATATTTGACGTAAGCGTCGGCCTTGGTGACCAGGACATACTTAAAGTGCTCCGGCTGGGTGAGGATCACTACGCGCTGATGGGCCATGTTTATGGGGATAACGGGGCCGTAGCGATCCGCCATCTGCATGAGGATGCGCATTGGATTGTCGATCCCCGCCCTAAGGAGGGGGGTCAACTTGAACCAGATGCTGCTTTCTTCCCCCAACCCTTGCGTATGGGCGGGGGCAGGCTCTGTGGCGTGTTTTGCCGTCGAGGTCATGACGTCGTCTCCCGGCGCTTATGCCGTTCCAACGCACTTTCTATGCCAAATTCAACCACTGAAAGGTACATTAGGAACATTCCTCGATTCGCGGGGCTGTGCCCTGCGCTAAAGTGCCCTAGCGCCTTCAAAATATAGGAAAATCAGTACCACTAGGCGGACACAAGTGTCTATGCGACCTGCAGTTTCCGCTTCATTTTGGCGCGCAAAAGGCGATCTTGATTGAAGTGTTGGTTACTCAAATCAGCGGTGGCCACATGAGTGGGCCTGACGGTTTGGCCGCTGAGGCCACCCCAAGTACCCGCTCGCCCTCGACGCGAACCCTGCCGGAAGCCAATAAGGCTAACGCGTGAGGATACAACTCGTGCTCGGCTCGCAGTACGCGCGCTCCGAGTGTGCTCGCCGTGTCTGCCTGGAGGACGGGTACGGCCGCCTGCGCAATGATGGGGCCATCATCCATTTGAGGACGGACGATATGCACGGTGCAGCCGGTGATCTTAACGCCAGCTGCGAGGGCGCGTGCGTGAGTATCAAGCCCTTTAAAGGCCGGAAGCAAGGAAGGGTGAATATTGAGCATCCGGTCGCGCCAGCGCTCAACGAAGTCAGCCGTCATCAACCGCATGAATCCCGCGCATACAACGAGATCGACGTTGAATGACCTGAGCACGGTATTGAGCTCAGTTTCAAAGGCTTCACGTCCGGCGAACGCCGTGTGGTCGATGACGCGCGAAGGCGTTTCGTTAGCTTCGGCCTTCTTGAGACCTTCTGCCTCAGGGCGGTTGGAAAGCACGCAAACAATTTCGGCCGGGTAGTCGTGTGCTTGGGCGGCTACGAGGAGCGACACCATGTTTGAGCCCCGCCCCGAGATCAGAATGCCGACACGCTTTTTCATCGCCGCCATCAAACAATTCTCGTGTGTGGGGGGGGCATCATCAGATTTTGCGCGTCTCTGACATGTTGTCTCTGAACAATCGTAAGATCATTCTGCCAAGAGACGTCAGACGCCGTATTTCAGCGCACCTGAATAGCTGACCGCCCAAGCCTCACCCTTGCCCTTGGCGTCGCTCTTATTTCCGCCAGGGGCCACGATTTCACCTATAATAAAAGCTGATTCACCGGCTTCGCGCAGTGTTGAAAGCACCGCATCGGCTTCACCTTTCGCGGCAACAGCGACCATGCCGATGCCACAGTTGAATGTTCGCAACATCTCCGCGTTCTCGAGTCGCCCAGCCTTAACAAGCCAGCCGAACACGGCAGGCGCGACGAACGACGAAAGGTCGATGCGTGCTGCGACCGTGTCGGGCAACACGCGCGGCAGGTTTTCGGACAGGCCCCCACCTGTTATATGCGACAGTGCCTTTACGGCGGTCTTGCCACTTGGCACCCTGATAGCGGCTAGCGCCGCTTTCACGTAAATCCGCGTTGGCTCAAGAAGTGCTTCACCAAGTGTCTTTGTCGCGTCGAATGGCGCCGCCTCGTCCCAGGCGAGCTGGGTATCAGCGACAAGCCGGCGCACCAACGAGTAACCGTTGGAGTGCACGCCAGACGAGGCGAGGCCGATCAGTACATCGCCGACGGCCACGTTGTCGCGTGGTAGAATTTCGCTGCGCTCTACCGCGCCCACGGCAAAGCCGGCAAGGTCATAGTCCATGGCGGCATACATACCCGGCATCTCGGCCGTCTCGCCGCCAATCAGCGCACAGCCTGCCCGCTGGCAGCCCTCTGCAATCCCGGCGATGACAGTGCGGGCACCATCAACTTCGAGGGCTCCGCAGGCCAAATAATCTAAGAAGAATAGGGGTTCTGCGCCTTGGACCACGAGGTCATTGACACACATGGCGACGAGGTCGATGCCAATGGTGTCGTGGCATCCTGTCTCAATAGCGATCTTGATTTTGGTGCCGACCCCGTCGGTAGCAGACACCAGGATGGGGTCACGAAAGCCAGCTGCCCTGAGATCGAATAGCCCGCCAAAGCCGCCCAGATCGGTGGCGGCGCCAGATCGCTGTGTCGCCTTGGCAAGCGGCTTTATCGCCTCGACGAGCCGGTTTCCGGCATCGATATCGACGCCGGCGTCTCGGTAGGAGATCGTCGGGTTGCCTTTGGGACCAGGCTCTGTCATTTGACCTTAGAACCCAACTTTTGCCCTCTTTGGCTGCGGGAAATGACGCTCCTAGCAGTTTCGATGCTTGCTCGGCAACTAAGGGCGCGATGTAGAGAGGTGTCTTTCGGGTGAAATTAAGAAAAGTTTTTGTGGCGACCGTTGCTAGCGTCACCGGTCTCGCGGTTGCGGGAGCAGTCTCGGCAGCGCTTGGAGACGACGTATACACGGTCGGCAATTACCCCGTCGACGCACAGGCTAAGAATGCCGTGGCCGCCAAGAAGAAAGCTTTGGCCGAGGGTCAGCAAGCTGCATTCCGTTCATTGTTGAAACGTGTCGTTCCCATTACCTCCTACGATCGGCTCAAGCGTCTTTCATCCCTCAATTCGTCGAGCTTCTTTGAGGGTGTCTCCGTCCGTTCAGAGCGTAACTCACGCACGCGGTACATCGCCAGTCTCGACTATTCGTTCCGCCCCGATTCGGTGCGTTATGCGCTGCAGCGTGAAGGCATTCCCTTTGTCGAGGAACAGGCGCCAGAATCTATAGTCATCCCAATTGTGCGCGACGCTCAAGGTACTATTGAGACAGGTCGTGCATTTCGCGTTTGGGCCGACCTTTGGAAAGGCCTCGACCTAGTTCACACGCTGACGCCGATCGACCTGAAAAAATTAAGTTCGCGGATCCATCCCGACACGCTCAAGATGCTCGTTGAGGGACAGGGTGGCGCGGAGAGCATCTTGACTGGCGAGTACAAGTCTCCGCGCGTGATTGTTGCGATCGCTGACCTTGAGCCATCCACCAAGCGAATCAACGTGACGCTGGTCGGCATGGACGCTGTAGGCCCAATCAATCTGAAGCGCAGGTATCGGGTGTTCGATGGCGACAGCACCTACACGATGGAGCTAGCGGCCGTGGTTGGGCTCGGGGTTCTGGAAGGTCGATGGAAAGCGGTAAAGTCAGGTTCTGGGAAGGGTTTCAGCGGCCGGCAGGTGGCCTTTCAGGCTCGGTACATAAGCCTTCCGGAGTGGAACGAGATGCGCCGCCGGCTGTTAGAAATGCCCGGAGTAGAGGAATTAAGAATAGAGGCGCAGTCGGCCCGCAGCGCCAACTTGTCATTGCGCTATCCCGGCGGCGCGGAGGCACTCGCTTCAGCCCTCTATAGCCGCGGTCTTACGCTGAAGAGTGCTGGCGGAGGCTTGATCCTTCACTCTCGCCAGTGAAAATCTGGCTAGCACAGGTTGACTTTGCTCAACTTCTTGAACGAATTCAAGGAGCCGATGGCGCGCGTTGCGGGCAAGGCCGCTTGCTGCGACAGCGCTCACCCGCTCAGTCACGTACTCGCAAAGAGGCAGCGCACCAGGACCGACCCTTGAATATTCCCAACTTCATTTCGCTGGGCCGAGTCATCCTGGTGCCCATTGTATTCTGGCTGTTGGTAACAGGCGAGACGCAAGCTGCTTTCTTCGCTTTCGTTATTGCCGGAATCTCCGACGCCGTGGACGGCTATCTTGCCAAGACATTTGGTTGGAAAACAGAACTTGGCGCCTATCTAGACCCCCTCGCAGATAAGCTCTTAATCGTTAGTATTTTTCTGGCTCTTGGCGTTGGGGGAAAGCTGCCGCTCTGGCTCGTCATTGCGGTTGTCTCGCGCGACATACTGATTGTCATGGCCATCGTTTTATCATGGCTGTTGAGCAATCCTGTCCGCATCCGTCCGCTGGCCGTCAGCAAGGCCAACACTGTTTCGCAAATCGTCTTGGCGGCGGTGGTGCTGGCTGATGAGGCGTTTGGGCTAGGCCTCCATTGGGTCCGGTCTGCGATGGTCTGGGTGACGGGTGCCCTAACGCTCGCCTCGCTTGCTGCCTACTTGCACTCTTGGTTGCTACATATGTCCGGCTACGAATCATCAGGTCGTGGCGGCTGAACGTCTATCTCACCAGCTACGTCAATCAAAGCGATGATGCGAATTTAGAAAACGAACCTGAATTGGAGAACCCTTCGTTCCTATGACCGCAGTGCCCCGTCAGCTCGTCCTCGATCTCGCGCACCGTCAGGCCCTCGGTGCGGAAGACTTCCTGGTGAGTCACTCTAATGCGGCTGCTGTAGAACTTATTGATCGCTGGCCCGACTGGCCGGGTCCATCCGCCATTGTTATTGGAACACAGGGGTGTGGCAAGTCCCACTTGGCACACGTGTGGCGGCTTCGTTCCTCGGCAAGGCTGGTTGCTGCCGGCACTCTGAAGGACGCAGCCGTGGCCGAGCTCGCTGATGGCAGTGCCTTAGTAGTGGAAGACATTGACCGCGGTATCGCTGAGGAGCAAGCGCTCTTTCATTTGCTCAATCGCGCGCGCGAGAGCAAGCTTGCGGTCTTAATAACCTCGCGCGTGGCCCCTGGAGACCTATCGTTCGCGATCCCTGATCTTCGCTCCCGTATGCGTGCGCTCCCCCTTGTGGAGGTGCAGCGGCCTGATGAGGCTCTCCTTAAGGCGGTGTTGGTGAAATTATTTGCTGACCGACAACTAGATGTTGAACCGTCCGTGATCGAATACTTGTGCTTGCGTATGGAACGGTCCATGGAGGAGGCAGATCGCCTAGTGGGCACAATCGATCGGCTGGCACTCGCTATGCATCGCAAGGTAACTAAGTCGCTGGCGGCCGAGGCGCTGGCGAGCGCAGGCGCCAAAGATGAACAAGAGTGACGAGCACCTACGGTCGCACACAGTTGTTACGATGCTGTTTTACTCTCTCCATTAATTGCGCTTAGAGTTGGGGATGGCGGAGCAGAATATGGCAACTGCAAAAAACAGAGTGCTTAAGAGGCCGCAGCCTAAGGCGGCGCAATCACAGGAGACGCCACCGGAGGGCCCGGCTCGTTTCTACAATCGTGAGCTATCGTGGCTCCAATTCAACCGGCGCGTCCTGTTGGAGGCTCAGAACGAGTGTCATCCTTTGCTTGAGCGCTTGCGCTTCCTGTCGATCTCAGCCTCGAACCTCGACGAATTCTATATGGTGCGCGTAGCTGGCGTGTATGGTCAGGTGTCGGCCGGCGTACAAACGCTGTCGCAAGATGGGCTCACGCCTGCGCAGCAACTTCGCGCTATCAACCGCTTTGCCGCGGGCCTTGTCGACGACAAGCAGGCGTGCTGGCGCCAGCTCAGAGAGGAGTTGGCGCAAGCCGGTATCCATATCCTCGAACCGAAGGATTTGAGCGCCGAAGACTGCAGCTGGCTGCGACGACTATTCCTAGCGCATATCTTTCCTATCCTGACGCCGATCGCCGCTGACCCGGCACATCCATTCCCTTTCATTCTCAACAAGGGGCTTGTCATAGTCGTCGAATTGCAACGCGAGAGCGATGGCAAGATAATGAACGGACTGATCCCGATTCCGGGACAGCTTGAGCGCTTTATTCGGCTCGGCGGGCCCGACGGTGAAGGACCAGAGCTGCGCTTCATTCGCGTCGAGACGCTAATTGGCCTCTTTATCGAGGAGCTGTTTTCCGGTTTCCAAATTAAGAGCCAAGGTGCCTTTCGAGTATTGCGTGACAGCGACATCGAGATTCAGGAGGAAGCGGAGGATCTCGTCCTCTCCTATGAGACTGCGCTCAAGCGCCGTCGCCGCGGACACGTGATTCGTCTCGAACTTGAGTCCGCGATGCCAAACCGCCTAAAGCGGTTCGTTGTGGAGGAATTGGAGGTCGGCGAGGAGGCACTATTCATCAAAGATGGCCTGCTAGCGCTTGCCGATACGTCACAGCTTATCGTATCCGATCGGCCAGAGCTCCTTTTCAAGCCATTTAGTAGCCGTTTTCCTGAGCGTATCCGCGAGTTCAATGGCGATTGTTTTGCCGCCGTGCGCAACAAGGACATCATCGTCCACCATCCATACGAGTCTTTCGATGTCGTCGTGCAGTACCTGCGCCAGGCCGTGGCCGATCCGAATGTCATGGCCATCAAGTGGACCCTCTACCGTACCTCGCGCGACAGCCCCATTGTGAAAGCGCTCAAAGAGGCCGTCGAGGCGGGTAAATCGGTAACTGCCGTGGTCGAGCTAAAGGCTCGCTTTGATGAAGCGGCCAACATCCGCTGGGCACGCGATTTGGAAAACGCTGGCGTGCATGTCGTATACGGCTTCATCGAGCTCAAGACACACGCCAAGCTCGGTATTGTCGTGCGGCGTGAAGGGGAGGAGCTGACCACATACTGTCACATCGGTACTGGCAATTACCACCCGCAGACGGCGCGCGTTTACACCGACCTCTCGTTATTTACGACCGACCCGATTATCGCGCGCGATGTTACGCGCATTATGAACTTCGTGACGGGTTACGGAGAGCCAGCCGAATTGCAGTTAATGGCGGCAAGCCCCCACGGTATCCGCGATCGAATCGTCGCGCACATCCACGAAGAGATCGAACATGCTAAGGCCGGCCGGCCAGCCGCCATCTGGATGAAGATGAATGCGCTGGTTGATGGTAAGATTATCACCACCCTTTATGAGGCGAGCCAGGCTGGAGTGATTATCGACTTAGTGGTGCGCGGTGTATGCTGTTTGCGCCCTGAAGTGCCGGGGCTATCGGACAATATTCGCGTCAAGAGCATCATTGGACGCTTTCTGGAGCACTCGCGCATTTACTGCTTCGGGCGCGGCGAGGGCTTGCCTTCACCGAACGCGGCCGTCTACATCAGCTCTGCGGACATGATGCCGCGCAATCTTGACCGGCGTGTCGAAGCCATGGTGCCGATTAAGAATGCTACCGTGCACGAACAAGTTCTTGACCAGATCATGGTCGCGAACTTGAAGGACAACCAGCAGAGCTGGCGGATAACGGCAGATGGCTCTTCGGAGCGGATCTTACCGGCCAACGGAGAGGATGCCTTCAACGCGCATAAGTATTTCCTCACCAATCCGAGTCTCTCGGGTCGAGGTCAAGCGCTGAAGGAGAATTTTCCGCCCCGCTTCAAACTGCTCGCCAAAGACTAATTAGGGGCCTGATTTGACGAGCTTGGAGCGGTTGTTCGGAGGTCCCGGCCGCATATCATCGGAGTTAGAGCCCCTTGGTGTTATCGACATCGGCTCAAACTCTGTTCGCCTCGTCGTCTATGAGGGGGCGGTGCGCTCTCCGGCCACCCTTTTCAACGAAAAAGTACTGTGCGGCCTTGGTCGCGCGATTGCCAGTACTGGCAGGCTTGGCACGGAAAGCAAGGAGCGCGCGCTTGCCGCGCTAGTACGGTTTCGCTCGATTGCGCGAATACTAGAAGTAAAGAACGTTCGCGCCGTCGCAACCGCCGCCGTGCGTGATGCCTCCGACGGTCCGGAATTCATCAAGCATGCAGAAAAGGCATGTGGCACGCGAATTGAGGTGCTTTCAGGCGAAAAGGAAGCCCAGCTCGTGGCGCAGGGCATCATGATGGGTTTTGTCGACGCTAACGGGATAGCTGGTGATCTTGGCGGTGGGAGCCTGGAAATCATCGACCTTTCGGCAGAGAAACTTAAGGAAGCCGTAACTCTACCGCTTGGCGGTTTGCGGCTCGTCGATATCGCCGGTGCCAAAGTTGAAAAGGCCGTTCCCATTGTCGGGGCGGCCTTAGCGCGGCTGCCATGGCTGTCGAACGGCAAGGGTCGTCCGTTCTATGCCGTTGGCGGGAGTTGGCGTGCACTGGCCCGCCTGCATATGGAACAAACGAGCTATCCGCTGCACCTAACCCAAAACTATGCGATCCCCACCGCCGAGGCGATTGCCTTTTGCGAGTTTGTCCTTGCGTCGAAAAAGCTTAGTGCCTTGTCTGGCGCTGACGATCTGGCTAAGGCGCGGCGCGAAGTGCTGCCCTATAGCGCGGTGGTTCTTGGAGAGCTGCTCAAGAGAGCGAAGCCAAGTCAGGTCCTCTTTTCTGTTTTCGGTATTCGCGAGGGTTTACTGTTTAGTCTTTTACCTCCGCACGAGCGTCGTAAGGACCCTCTGATCAGTTACTGCGCCGAGCTGTCAAGCCTGCGCTCCCGTTCGATGGA
>JAUVPN010000208.1 GCA_030598645.1 Hyphomicrobium sp.
AAACGAGGACGACTTGTTTTCCAGCTCTGATGAGTTGCGCCACGTCGTCCATGAGCGAGGTGAGCCAAATCGACTTAAGCGCACCCGTCTCTTTGTCGGTCAGCAGGGACGAGCCGATCTTGACGACAATGCGCTTAGCCGTTGTCCACTCAGGACGGACGGCGTCGGAGACATCAGGGGTGGTGCGCTTTGATGCGGTCATCGGTCAAGGTGTGTGGCAGCACTGCGAGTTAGAGGGGATTAATGTGCTGTTCGGATAGCAGAAAAGGGGTGGGACGGGCAGAGGATAGAAGAGTTTGGTTTGTATCGCCTGCCGGTGGCTTAAATCAGGTCAGTATATGCGGCGTGGGCTTCGCGCACGAACTTGCGACTTAGCTCGGGTGATTTGCGGCCATCTTGGGCCTCGATGCCGGTGTGAACGTCGACGCCTGCGGGCTGAACGGCAGCGATGGCTGAGCGCACATTATCTGCGTTCAGGCCGCCCGCTAAGATGACCGGGACGGGTGAGAACTCGATAATCCTCCGGCTAACGTCCCAATCGTGGGTCTTGCCGGTAGCTCCGCGCGCTCCGGTGGCCGGATCGAACGTATCGGTAATGAATGCATCCACAAGCGGGGCGAATTGCGCAAGGTCGTCGCGCAAATCTTTAAAATTGTCGCCCTGTACGATTAGACTTTTTATCACTCGCAACTCCGGTTTGGCGCTACGCAGCCGCTGCAACTCAGCAACGCTCACTTCACCATGCAGCTGAACCATGCTCACACCCAGCTCGCAACAGATGTCGACGATTGCCGAAGCCATATTCAGATAGGTGATGACAAAGAATGTTGCCCGGTTACCAAGTTCGGCGACGATTGCTGATGCGTCTTTCGCGCTCAGATCCTCCTCATGGTGATCGAGCACAAGCGGAAATCCGAGAAACCCGAACCCCGAGGCAATGAGCATCTTGGCTTCCGCCAAGTCGATGACGCCAGCGACGTGGACGAGCCCCTTTTCTGTTGCGGTCATCGGATTGATCCCGTGCTGCCTCGCCAAGGCGGCGGCGCCGATATTGGTACTACTTCAAGGCCGCCACGGCTCGTGCGTGTCGGACGCCTCGGCAGCTTCGCATTTTGCCGCGTGGCGAATTTCATGGGCAAGCGCGAACAGTGCGTCCCTGACACCGGCGCCCGATACTGAGGACAATACTAGCGGCGTTTGCTTTGTCGCGTTCTTGAGTTCCTTGCAGTGTCGAGCGAGCGTTGCCTCGTCGATTGCGTCGCACTTCGATAGCGCGACTATCTCTTTCTTCTCCTCGAGTTCGGCCCCGTAGGCTTCGAGTTCATTCCTTACAGTGTGATAGGCGTTCGCTACGTCTTCCTGCGTGGCATCAACCAAGTGAAGCAGCACCTTTGTGCGTTCGATATGTCCGAGGAAGCGCGTGCCGAGGCCTGCGCCTTCGCTTGCGCCCTCGATGAGACCTGGAATGTCAGCGAGAACAAAGTCCACCTCGCCTGCGCGCACGACACCGAGATTGGGATGCAGAGTCGTAAACGGATAGTCGGCGATCTTTGGTTTCGCGGCGCTTACAGTTGCTAAAAACGTTGATTTTCCGGCGTTCGGGAGACCCACAAGGCCCGCATCGGCGATTACCTTGAGTCTTAGCCAAACCGTTAGTTCTTTGCCAGGCTGGCCAGGGTTGGCGTGTCGCGGCGCCTGGTTCGTCGACGACTTGAAGTGGGCATTGCCAAATCCACCGTTGCCACCCTTGGCCAGAAGCGCGCGGTCGCCCGGTTTTTCTAGATCAGCGAGAAGCGTCTCCTTGTCATCAGCAAAGATCTGCGTGCCGGGCGGTACTTTGATTATACAGTCGCCGCCTTTTGCACCGGATCGGTCGCGGCCCATGCCGTGGCCACCGGTCTTGGCTTTGAAGTGCTGCTGGTATCGATAGTCGATAAGAGTGTTGAGATTTTGCACGCACTCTGCCCAAACATCGCCGCCCCTGCCGCCGTCTCCGCCGTCGGGGCCGCCGAATTCTATGAACTTCTCGCGCCGAAAGCTGACGCAGCCCGCGCCGCCATCGCCAGAGAAAATGTAGATCTTGGCCTGGTCGAGAAATCTCATTGCGTGCTCCGCCACCAGGTTGCCCTGATCGGGCGCCGGCGAGCGTACCTTATCGTCTTAACTTCGCTCTTTCGCGCCTCGCACCACTGAGTGCCGTTGCCGATGCGGCGAAACCCGAGCTTCGCGATGACGTCTGCCGAAGCCGCATTATCAATGAAGTGCCCGCACATTAAGCGTCTAATGCCGCACTCGCTGAAACAATAGTCCATCAAGGCGTGTGCCGCTTCTGTGGCAAACCCGTTCCCCCACCACGGCTTGCCGATCCAATAACCCATCTCGGCCTGCCTCCGCTCGTCTTCGACAAAACCAACCGCTCCAATGAGATTTCCATCGTATTCAATGCCCCGCACAAACTCGTCGGTAGCAATCGAAGCGATCCAAAGATCGGCATCGAGTAGCGAGTAGGGGTATGGGATACGCGACGTCATGCGCGCTTCATCCCAGTCGCTGGCGAGAGCGGCAACGCGGCCTGCATCACCGGCTTCAATAGTCCGGTAGGTCAAACGTTGCGAGCGCATTCGTGGCGGCGCTCCATTCATGCTTCGCCCGATTGGCGCCAAAGATACGAAAAAGGGGAATGCTATGACATCCCCCTTTAAACTTCGTTGGGTAATGCTGATCACTTGTGCGCTATTCAGCGGCTCCGGTGTCGTCGGAGCGGACTGACACGTACACCCGGCCTTTGCGCTTAGTTTTAAACTCGACCGCACCCTCGACCACGGCAAAGATCGTATGGTCCGTACCCATACCGACGCCCGAGCCGGGGTGCCACTGGGTGCCACGTTGGCGCACGAGGATATTGCCAGGAATGACATGCTGACCACCGAAGCGCTTGACGCCTAGCCGTTTGGAATGCGAGTCGCGGCCATTTTTAGACGAGCCGCCTGCTTTCTTTTGTGCCATGAGTCAGATCCTCTTTCGAGATGGCGGCTCGTTAAGCGCCAACGATGTTCCTAATGCGGACTTTGGTGAGGTCCTGGCGGTGGCCGCGCTTGCGGCGTGAATTCTTGCGGCGTCGCTTCTTGAAGGCGATAACCTTCGGTCCTCGGGTGTGCTCCACCAGTTCAGCAACTACCTTGGCCCCTGAAACAAGTGGTGTGCCAAACTTTGGCGAGTCCGATCCGCCGATCATGAGCACTTCGGCGAACTCGATCTCGGCGCCAGCGTCGCCTTTGACTTTTTCGATTGTCAGGACGTCCTCAGGGGCGACACGATACTGTTTGCCGCCCGTCTTGATGACAGCGTACATGGTCTTTCCTTCACATTATCCGCGCCCTGTGGCGCCGCAGGGGTTCTGCAGACTTTTGAGGAACGCCAGCAATTAGCGGCGAAGGAAGCCTCGGGCAGCGCATATTGCGCGTCCGGAAGAAGCCCGAACGCGATTGGTTCGACTTATCGGCGAGGCGCGCAGAATTGTCAATTGGCCCCGGTTTTTGGGACGTATTTGATTGAAATCACAATCGGTGCGGAGCCAAGTCCAGATATATGAATAGCAACGCGGGAATGCCGCCCTCTGAGCTCTGGTTGGTTGTGCCGAGCTGGGCGTCGTCCCTGATATTTACCACAGCAACTATTTGGCCGCCGGGTCGTCCATAGGCGGCCTTTTTTTGGTGTGACTTTGAATCTCCAATTGGAATCGACGCCGCACATGCACGAATGTCGAGTGGTAGGAAGAGCGGTTTGAAAGGCGCTTAGATGGTGCAAGTGGCGCAGCGGGCGGGCCTTGGGCAAATCCCGCTGTATGACGTGGGGCCAAACTTTCCTCTAGAAACGCTCAAGTTGGAGGAGGCGCGGGCGCACGCGCTCATCGATGGCGCGACACGCCATGTGCCGCGCACCGCACTTAAGTCGCTCGATGGAGTTTCGCGCCGCTGGCTTGAAAAACAGGATAGCGCCCACCTTGCAGAAATCGACGCGGTGGCAAGGTTGCTGCGCCGCCCTGGCGCCTACTTTCTCTCTGTTAACTATGAGTGGGGCTGCACCTGTCGGGTCACTCCCGCACCTGACCATAAAAGCGCGCGCCTTATACGCGTGCTTGACTGGCGCACGCCAGGGCTAGGGCGCTACATCATTGCCGCGCGCGTTGCCGGTGCTGCGGGCCAGTTCGTGACGCTCACTTGGCCGGGCTATACGGGTGTTCTGCAGGCCATGGCACCTGGCCGTTTCGCTGCCGCGCTGAATCAGGCTCCGATGAGCAAACCGTTGGGGCAGTTTTATCTTGATTGGGCGGTAAACCGGGTGCGTGTTTGGCGTATGGAGCATCTGACTCCAGCGCATCTTTTGCGCGAAGTTTTTCAAAAGGCCCGGTCGTTTGCCGAAGCCAAAGCCATGCTAATCAGGCGGCCGATATCGACGCCGGGGATCTACTCTCTGGCCGGCACCAAGCCCAGCGAAACCGTCATCATCGAACGCTCCGAAAGCGAGGCGCGTGTGCATGAAGGTGCCAACGTTACGGCGAACCACTGGCAAGCCGCGGGTTGGCGCGGGCATGCGCGCGGGAAAAACAATACGGGTCGTGCGCGCCAGATGCATGGCGTCTCAAGCGCCCTAGATGCGGATTTCTCGTGGCTGGCACCACCAATCCTCAACTACAATACGCGACTTGTCATGATCGCGGATGCGGGGCGCGGGCGGCTCGTGGCGCAAGGTATTGAGGCGGAGCGCGCGGCGACGGAGCCGCTTGATCTGGTTGCCTAGCCTGCCGCTACCGTGGCCTGTCAGGGCCCGTCGGCGCAAAAGCTCAAGAAGCCGGACGGTTCACACTTTAACCCGCGTGGTTGTCTGCTGGCTGGCCAGTGTTTGGTACATCGCCGTGCTTGAATACCCCGCGCTGAAAGTGCGATAGCTAAACCCATAAATGTTCCAGCCGGACGGGTGGAGCCATAACCCGACGGGCAGTGCGCATTATCTGGGTTCTAACCGGGCTATGTCTTGCCTTGGGTGCGATCGCCAGCGTGATCATTCTGGTTGGAGACCCCAATCAGCCCTGGCAGAATAACTT
>JAUVPN010000062.1 GCA_030598645.1 Hyphomicrobium sp.
ACTATGCTGAGGCCGCTCTCGCTGCGTAACGCAGTGCGAAAAGCCTGAACTTGAAGCCCTTACCCCTAGCCGGGTAAGGCGCGGTTCGGAGGGCACCGGGCAACAGAAGCCCTCCACTTGCCTCGGCTTTCCCGGGGGAACATCAACGGGGACATCTCACACGAGACCCGGAACTAAAAGCGAGAGCGATGGCGGCTGAGCCGACGATCGATTATGAGAGCCTTGCCCAGGACGCTTTGCGCGGCCTCGTGCGCGCTGTTCTTTCTCAAACCGCGAAGTCGGGGCTACCAGGCGAGCACCACTTCTACATCTCGTTCGACACCACTGCTACTGGTGTGGTCCTGTCGAAGCGGCTAAAAGAAAAATACCCGCAAGAAATGACAATCGTGCTGCAGCACCGCTTCTGGGACCTTTCGGTACAAGAGGACCGCTTTGAGGTGAAGCTGACCTTCGACGGCATCCCTGAGCGCCTTGTCGTGCCGTTTGCCGCCATTCGCGTTTTCTTTGACCCCAGTGCCCGATACGGGCTCCAATTCGAAGACCCGGGCCTAGAGCCCGAGACCAGCGAGCACGTGGCTCAGCCCTTCACAGGACGCAGCACCAATCGTGCGAATGGCGCGCGCAATACATTGCGCTCAACGGCGCCAAAGAAGCCGCGTGTGCCACGCAAGACCAAAAACGAAAAGCGCTCTACGGCTGCGCCCGACGCCTCACCGGGACTCAACCGCATTCCGCTGGACACACCAACGATGGAAGCCGACACCCCTACGCCACCCGGCCCAAAGATAGATGCGCCAGCCGCCGCGGAGCAGAAGTCGGCTGAAGACGCGCCCCGGCAAGACAATGGTGGCGCTCAGATCGTCAGCCTCGACGCTTTTAGAAAGAAATAGATTAAGGCTTGAAAGCCTCATCTCTGGTCAACCGATCACAGACATAAGCTGCTGTGGGCATACGGCGCCGAAGGCAGTCAAGACCGTCACACGGGGTGTAGAGCGCGTGTTGGGCTCGTGTTATGGCCTGCAGCCATCCCAGCGCGACGACAGCAACGGATTTCCGCGATGACAAAATCCCGCACTGAAACCGACACGTTTGGCCCCATCGAGGTGCCGGCCAACAAGTATTGGGGCGCACAAGCCCAGCGCTCAATCGGCAACTTCAAGATTGGCTGGGAAAAACAGCCGCTCCCCATCGTGCGTGCGCTTGGCATCGTAAAACGGGCGGCTGCAGAGACCAACATGTCGCTCGGCAAACTCGACAAACGAGTTGGGGAAGCGATCGTCAACGCAGCCCAAGAGGTTATAGACGGCAAGCACGACGATCACTTTCCGTTGGTGGTCTGGCAGACGGGCTCAGGCACCCAATCGAATATGAATGCCAATGAGGTGATCGCAAACCGTGCGATTGAATTGCTTGGCGGGACGATAGGCTCCAAGGACCCGGTGCATCCCAACGACCACATAAACATGAGCCAGTCGTCAAACGACACTTACCCTACGGCCATGCATGTCGCGTGCGCAGAAGAAGTTCAACACCGGCTGCTGCCAGCTCTGCGCCACCTTCATAAGGCCCTAGATACAAAAGCCGAGGCTTGGTCCGACATCATCAAAATTGGCCGCACACACACTCAAGATGCAACGCCACTGACGTTGGCCCAAGAGTTTTCCGGCTACACACATCAGATCACCAAGGGCATCCGGCGCATCGAATCGACATTGACTGACTTGATGGAACTGGCTCAGGGCGGCACTGCGGTCGGGACAGGTCTCAATGCACCGGAAGGGTTTGCAGAAAACGTCGCCGAGCGCATCGCCACCATCACCGGCATGCCCTTCACGACGGCACCTAACAAGTTCGAGGCCCTCGCCGCCAGCGATGCGATGGTGATGACACACGGTGCCATCAACACCCTCGCCACATCTTTATTTAAGATCGCAAACGACATCCGCCTTCTTGGCTCAGGTCCCCGCTCCGGCCTCGGCGAACTCAGTCTGCCTGAAAACGAACCCGGCTCTTCGATCATGCCTGGCAAGGTCAACCCGACCCAATGCGAGGCGGTAACAATGGTATGCGCGCAAGTCTTCGGCAACCACACAACAGTGACATTCGCGGGCAGCCAAGGTCATTTCGAACTCAACGTGTTCCGACCGGTCATGGCCTACAATTTCCTTCAATCAGTGCGGCTGCTAGCCGACGCTGCGAACTCCTTCGCAGACAACTGTGTCGTCGGCATCGAGCCACGCCGGGACAACATCAAAGCGGGGCTTGAAAGCTCGCTCATGTTGGTCACGGCGCTCGCGCCTAAAATCGGCTATGACACCGCTGCCAAAATCGCCAAAACCGCACACAAGAATGGTACCACGTTGCGTGACGAGGCCGTTGGCGGCGGCTATGTGACAGAGGCCGAATTCCAGGAGCTCGTGGACCCCAAAAAGATGCTTGGCCCGAATGAGCAACACTCGTGATAGCGGAAATTGTCAACTTTTGCTTACAGCACGACGATCGCAACCACGAGCTATAACAATGATGCGTCCAGTGAAGCGCTCATTCACAATCAAGGGACACCGAACGTCGATTTCAGTGGAGGCACCCTTCTGGGAGGCACTGCGCCAAATTGCGGCAGCAGAGAACATCACGCTTGCGGCACTCGTGGCAGCAATCGACGCTGATCGTGGCGCTGCAGGGCTTTCAAGCGCCGTACGAGTTTGGGTGCTCGACTATTTCCGCAGGCGGGCAAGCTAACTAGTAACCCTGTAGCGAACGCATAATTTGGTCGCCCGCAGGTAAGGCTCGACGAACCGCGCGTCTGCGTCGATAGGTCGGAGTTCTCGGTTCAATCGTCTCGCCCACCGTATCCGGTGCCGCTTCACCTGAGGTGGGGCCAGCAGTTTGCGCGTCCTGCCCATCGATAGGCGGAATGTTCAATCTAGGATCAGCTGCCGCGGACCCCGGGGTAACGACCGACGGCTCCGGCGGCTCAATCATCCATGTCGGCGAAACTGCCGGTTCGGGTTCAGGCACAGCTTCTGCTGCGGCTTCTGCCGCTGCTCTGGCATCGCGTTCCGCCTCGAGCGTACTGCGCCGCTCATCGTCCTGCTGCGCCCTCTCCGAGTCGCGCCAACGCAACCGCTCCAATTGCTCTGCGTCGAGCTCCATTCTCCGAATCGCCAGTTCACGCTCCAGCTGGCCTGATGTGATACGTGGCTTTAGGGACCATGCGTCCTTAAGTGGTCCCACGTAAACAACGCTAATGGCAGGAAGCGCGCCCTTGCGAGGCAATTCGGGCCGCGCAACGTCGGGTTCTTTCGGCTCCACCTGCCAAGAGCTGTCCACAACGAGCGAGGCGAGGTCCACTGTGGTCTTGACCGTGGTGCGCCCGGCTTGGGATTGCAGCATGACCGGCGAAAACTTGGCAGCTCCATCGACAATTTCTATGGCAATCGTTCGCGGTCCCACCTTGACGTCGCTGGAGGCAAGCTGCGCCTCCAATGCCTTGTTAAGCTCCTCTCCACTTCCGCCCGCCTCACCGGTCAGTACAGCCTCTGCCGTGGCCACTACAGCCAACGGCGTCGGCGCGCGCATCCTCATTTCCGTTAGCGTAAGGTCGCCGTTACCTGTCGCCACCGTCATCAGTGCGCGCGGACTCGATGCTCGTCCGGAGAATGCAAGTGACAAAGAGGCCGCGGCATCATTAGTGTTCTTGGTTGCGCCTGAGGCAGCGCCCACAAGATGTGCACCAGTCAGCTTGAGGTCACCAACAACGGACGCGCCGCCCGCCGCTCTCTCTAGCGCAAGAGTAGCCAACACTTTGCCACCAAGTGCGCCACCCTCAAGCTTGGTGACTTCAACCTTCCCGGGAGCAACAGTTACCTCAAGCCGAGCCTTCTTGATCGCCATTCCTTGTTCGAGCGTCAGCGTACCAAAGCTAATACCGAGCTTGCCCTCTGACCCATTAAAGGAGGCAAAGTCAAAGGGCAGGTCAGGCCAAACGCTTTTGCCGCCCGTGGCAGGTTCGCCTTCTACTTGGCCGATCCGCTTGGTCTCGACTGCGGCTGCTGCGTCACGATCAACGACGGCGGCAAGAAGGCCAGGAATTGAAGCCCGGTCCACCTCCAGCTCGGATGTTATGATCGTTGGTCCGGTTTCGGGATACGCCAACGCAATCGTACCACCCACCTTGCTGCCGCCGATTGTTAGTCGGTGAGGCTTGAACTCGATTGCATGTTCGCTCGAAACGACCGACAGCTTTCCGACAATCGGCGTTCCCTGCAGGCCGCGACCGTCACCAAGACCGGCGAACGCCAGGACGCTGCCGAGGTCGCGTGACGACAGGTGCACCTCGCCATCGAATGTGGTTGGGCTTTCCTTCGGGAGCCTTAATCGCCCCTCATAAGCGAGTGCGAGACCAGGAGCCCTCACTGTCGCCATAGCGCCCATACCGTTCGCCGGCGTGCCGACTGCCTTAACGAATAGCTCACCTCTACGTGCTTGAGAGGGTGCATTTATTTGGCGTCCGCTCAAGCTGGTTAGCAGCCGCGCCACATGGCGGCTCTCGATGGATGCAGTGAAATCGGCGCCTTGCTGGCTCCAGCCACGCAAACCGCCGTCGAATAGCGCCGTTGCAACGACACGGCCACCCTGCACTGTGCCATCGAGGACAATGTCTGCCGTACCGTCGTTACGCTGACCGAGATTTATCGTACCGGCAAGATGTAGCGGGGCGAGATCGGCAAGACGCATAGCTACGTCCTTCTCGTCCTCCGGCAGGCCCAAAAGTCGAATGAACGCTGCGGCAGCCGACGGCGCAGGCGCCCCAAGAACCCATTTCAGCACCCCATGCGGCTTGCCTGAAATGTTGGCGATATTTCCCTCCAGCTCGAACGCTAAGCCGTCGTCGGTCACGAACTTCAACGCGGGTATCGCCAATCGGCCTTGATCGATGGTGGCGTTCATGCCGACATCACGCAGCGGCTGACCACCCGTCAGAAGTTTGCCTGCTTTCAAGCGGAGCGACACGTCGGTGTTAGAGCTGCCAAGCCAACGTGGACCGTCGGAATGTTCCGACTGGCCATTGTTTGCGTCCTCAGGCACAGATGCGACGAGGAGACCCTTCAGATAATTCATGCCCCCTGGCCAAAGCTCGCTTGCATCGATTTCATGTCCCTCAAGTACAACGTCGAGACGCGTGCGCTCCCCGGCACTGTAGTGCACCTCGCCGGCAAGCGGCGTCCCACCAATCTCCGCTCTGATATCCGTGAGGTCGATAGACGATTTACCCAAACCCAGCCTGCCTTCCATCGAAAACGGTCCCTCGTTGCGAACCGCCTTGGCTACTGCTGGATCTTTGCTTGCCCAGTTTAAGAATCGCGCGAGACTGGTACCACGCAAGGCGAGTTCGCCCTGGAATCCGCGAGCCTTCTTTACGTCGGCGACGGTGCCGTCAAGATCGAGCCTAGAGCCGCCTGGCAAACTGGCGCGCAAATCCTTCACCAGCAGCTTGCCCTTAGAGCGGCCTACTTCGAGCCTGATGCCACTGACGGCTTCGCCCCCGAGGTTTGCCTGGTCGAGATTAAACCGGAACGTGCTTTCAGCATCCGTGGGAAGTGCCCTCATCAGCGCCGAGACAAAACTGCGTGCGGTATCGACGGGACTTTGCGAAGGGCTCGATACAGCAATCTTGTCGAGGTCGAGCCAGCGCGAGGCGAGATCGAGATTGATGCCGAGCGCATCCTCCCACGTCGCTTGGGCGGCACCTGATATGAGCTGCGGCTGTCCGACACTTTCGAATGAAATGCTGATATCGTCGAATTCCAATCCCTTCGCATTGCCTGCAATGTTGGCCTTAAAATCGAGGAGTGGCGCCTCGACCTTTTGCGCGACCACCCCTTCGTTTTCTGCCTTCGCTTCGGGCATCTGCGCTGGATCAAGCTGGAGCTTGGCCGTCGCCTCACCTTCGAAGCGAGGGCGGCCTTTCAGATCAGAGAAACGGCCGTCGACGGAGTAAGTGCTGGCACCCTTGGCACTGTCACGCACCGACGCCTTGAAGCGAATGCCACTTTCGGAATCCAACCCACCGGTAACGACACGCACCGCTCGCTCTTGCCCTGCCCACTCCGTATGACCCTTGAACGAGAAAGGGCCTTTCAAAGAGTCGGCTTTGAATTCACCGTTCAGTCCATCCAGCTGGGCGAAGCTGACTCCCCTAGGGCCGTGGAATTCCAGCATGCCGTCAATGATCTTAACGGATTGCAGAGCTACATCGGCCGGCGCGAAAGGGAGCATACCCGGCGCTATGTTCAATTGGCGCCAATTGCCGGTGCCTTGAGCGTCGACGGCAAGACGTGCCACCGGGCGCTTGAGCTCGACCTCGTTGGCTTCAAGCACACCCTTCAACAATGGCGGAACCGAAAGTCGCATCGTGAAGCTGTCGGCACTGAAGAAAGGCTTGCCGAGATTACCCGTGACATCGGCAATACGTAGCTTGTCGAAGCGCACGTAGGGGGCCGGTAGCAAGCGCACATTGACGTTGCCACCAACGCGCACTTGACGGCCGAGTATGCGCGTAGCCTCCTCTTCGAAAACACCGCGATAGCCGTTCCAGTCAACAAAATGGGGCACCGCGAATAACGCGGCGAGCGAAAGCACTATCAGGCCAGAAATATAAAGGAGACCGTTGCTCATTTGCCCCATTTAGGGATCGCAAAAATGCGCAATCCCTCTCTTATCAAAAATCAGCGGACTCAGACGCAGCGCGCCGCCCTCTTAAGTGGGAATGCACTGCACGCTTGTCTATCTAATGACGCTCAGTCGGCGCTCGTGCACCTGCCACCGGTCTCCGGCTGCGGCACTCTAACTTATTCGCCTGCACGTGTCCGAGCCTCCATTTAGGCCAATTCCTTGACGTTTCGCGCCGCTAGCATGGCCGCATCATGGCGGAGGGCTGCGGTACAGCCCCGCCGCACGCAGCAACACGAAGCGAGACGCACCATATCTCGTGTGGGTGACCGTCTGAGGGCCGTTGCTGCGAGTCAGCGGGTGCTATACTTGCGAGGAATGGCGCAAAGTGGGAAACATATAGCGAACATGACCCCTCCGAAACCGGCGGAAGATCCGCCCTTCGATTTGCCTGAGGCGCCACCCAGCAATCCCAAACCGCCTCTCTCCGCACGGGCGGTGCAACGCGCGACCGCTCCGACCTACATGGACGGACTTAATCCCGAGCAAAGGCAAGCCGTCGAGGCGCTTGAGGGGCCCGTGCTGGTTCTGGCCGGAGCTGGCACGGGCAAAACGCGGGTGCTAACAACACGCATCGCGCACATTTTGGCGAGCGGCAGCGCCTACCCTAGCCAAGTACTTGCCGTCACCTTCACCAACAAGGCCGCGCGCGAGATGAAGGAACGTATTGGCGACCTCGTAGGCAGTGCAGTAGAAGGCATGCCGTGGCTCGGCACGTTTCACTCGATAGGCGTGAAGATCCTGCGCCGTCATGCTGAACTTGTGGGCTTGTCGTCCGGGTTCACCATCCTGGATACGGATGACCAGATCCGCTTGATTAAACAAGTGATCGAAGCGGAAGGGCTCGACAAGGATCGCTGGCCCGCACGTCAGCTCGCCGCCCTGATCGATGGCTGGAAAAACCGCGGCCTTACTCCAGACAAGGTGCCGGCGGGCGAGGCATACGGTTTCGCGGCCGGCAAGGGAGCGCATCTCTACACCGCCTATCAGCGCCGCCTCAAGCAGTTGAATGCCTGCGACTTTGGCGACTTATTACTGGAGAGTCTGCGGCTGCTGCTAGAGAAACCCGATGTGCTCGCCGACTACCAACGCCGTTTCAACTACATGCTCGTGGACGAATACCAAGATACCAACATCGTGCAGTACTTGTGGCTGCGTCTGTTGGCTCAGGGCTCGCCAAACCTTTGCTGCGTCGGAGATGATGATCAATCAATCTATGGTTGGCGCGGCGCGGAAGTCGACAATATCTTAAGGTTCGAAAAAGATTTCCCCGGCGCCAAGGTGATCCGGCTTGAGCGCAATTACCGCTCAACGGGACACATCCTCGCCGCCGCTGCAGGCCTCATCTCGGAGAACAAGGGGCGACTGGGCAAAACCCTTTTTACCGATAGTGAGCCAGGCAACAAGGTTTCGATGACGGCCGTGTGGGATGATGAGGAGGAAGCGCGAGGCATTGGGGACGACATCGAGGAGATGCAGCATGCACGCCAATCTCTCAACGAGGTCGCCATTCTGGTACGCGCATCATTCCAAATGCGCGCCTTTGAAGACCGCTTCACTACACTCGGTCTGCCCTATCGAGTCATCGGCGGCCCGCGTTTCTATGAGCGTCAAGAGATCAAGGACGCCATCGCCTATCTGCAAATCACTGCTAACCCAGCAAATGACCTGAAGTTTGAGCGCATTATAAATGTGCCCAAGCGCGGGCTGGGCGACACCTCGGTGAAACGCGTGCACGAGCTGGCGCGAAAGCGGTCCATCCCCATGTATCAGGCCGCGCAGATGATCATTGAGACCGAAGAGCTGACCGGCAAGGCTCGCAAGTCGCTTGCTGACCTCACCGCCAGCTTCGAACGCTGGCGCTCGATGATCTCGCACGTAACACATACCGAACTAGCTGAGCTGATCTTGGACGAGTCCGGCTATACTGCTATGTGGCAGGCGGACAAAAGCCCACAAGCCCAGTCGCGGCTGGAGAACCTCAAGGAACTCGTTCGCTCCATGCACGAGTTCGAAAGCCTGCACGGCTTTCTGGAACATGTCAGCCTCGTCATGGACACTGATCGAGCAGGCGACAGCGATTGTGTCTCGCTCATGACGCTACACGCTGCCAAGGGACTAGAATTCGATGTCGTCTTTCTGCCGGGCTGGGAAGAAGGGTTATTTCCTCATCAACGTAGCCTCGATGAGAACGGCCAAGCGGGCCTTGAAGAGGAACGCCGACTTGCTTACGTCGGCATAACGCGCGCCAAGCGGTTGGCGAAGGTGTCATTCGCGCAGAATCGGCGCAACCGCGGGCTCTATCAGTCAGCGTTGCCCTCACGCTTCGTCGACGAGCTTCCTGAGGCCCACGTCGACGTCGCTGAAGCCAAAATGCCGTTCAGCGGAGCCTATCAGAACTTCGGCGGCACCTTCGGCTCTGGCTTTGGCGGCAGCCGCTTCGACGAAGACGCGATGCCATTCGAATCCGGTTATGAGACGCCGGGCTGGAAGCGCGCCAAAGCTCGCACCCGCGACGGCTTCAGTCGCGATTCAGGGCGTAAATCCAGCGCACCAGGAACAATCGAGGGTGAGCTTGTCGCGTCGTCAACGCAGCAACCGACCTTTCAGCGTGGCGAGCGCGTATTGCATGAAAAGTTCGGACCAGGAACGATCAGCGACGTCGACGGCAACAAGCTCACCATCGATTTTGATGAAACGGGCCGCAAGCGCGTCATCGATAGCTTCGTGGAGCGCGCGTGAATTCCGATCTTGCTTGACGTTACATTTCGTTGATTGGCGAAGCAAAAGAGCCAGTTATGGCGCACGGACTTTTTGCGCCTCAAATGCGCCCTCGGCGCTCTTTTTTGGATCGCTCTGCATTAGCGGATCACCACCCATCGGCACGAAGTACAAGGTCATCGTGCCTGATAGCTTCGCCGTGGACAGGTCAAAAGAGCCATCTATATCGAGACGGCCAATGAGCTGCTTGGGCGTGCTAGGAGTGACGAAAGTAAAATCCAAGACCGTCGCCAAAAAACGCGCGACACCATTTTCGTTTGATACGCAGCGCCACGCGCCGCGTCCGCCGCTGAAAGGACCGAACCCCGGCTCTCCCGCTTCACCGGAGTCAGTAAAGAAAGCATGCCCGCCATTCGTCAACGAAATAAGACTTCGGCTAATGAATTTGTTGCTCCCATCTTTGGCGAAGTTGGTGCTCAAATAGGTCCCAACGGCATCTAAGCATTTCGAAAGAGGGAGACCCGCGTTCTGAGCGCCCGCGTCTGATCCGCCGAGAACCGCGCACACAAAGACAACGCCCGGGGTCATAGCAACCAATTTCGCTATTCTCTGCAAGTTTATCATCCTGCGGCACCCATTCTCCGATCACCACCGACCGTGCAGCTTGCTTATGACACGCTTTTCTGCAGGCGTGGGATTAACTCGCACCTTTTTAGTAGGTTGTTGCGTAAGGTCACGTCGCGCTGTCACGCCAGGGTGTATATAATAAACCCCAGCGATTGCACGCGTTCTCTGCCCACGGCACATGGAGCCCCCATGATCGAGCTACTGAAGGATTTTCCGCAAAACGTTGTTGCCCTCTCGGCTGCGGGCCAAGTGACAAAGGAGAACTATGAGAAAGTGCTCATACCAGCCGTTGAGCGCGCGCTTGCTCAGCACGAGAGGGTCCGACTCTACTATCAGATCGGCGCTGATTTTTCCGGTATGGATCCTGGCGCTCTATGGGCGGACACCAAAGTCGGCATGGGGCACTTCCTCAAGTGGGACAAGATTGCTGTGGTGACGGACGTCGAATGGATCCGGCTGTCGGTCACGGCCTTCGGTTTCCTGATGCCGGCGCAGGTGAAGGTCTTTTCTCTGGCAGACGCCAAACAAGGACGCGAGTGGATTACTGCAGAATAGAGACGCAGAAATTCAAACGCGCAGCATTTGTGCCTCCTA
>JAUVPN010000191.1 GCA_030598645.1 Hyphomicrobium sp.
CCTTCTTTTCGGCTTCTGAGTGGCGGATGTCGCGGTTCTCCTTGGCCATGACGCGCAGCGCTTGCCCGATGGGCGTACCGTAACGCTCCGCCTGAATGAGCGCCGTCGCGACAGCCCTGACGCCCGGCAGGCCCGTTCGTTTGCCAAGATTTTCGAATGCCTGGCGTCGATCCTTCAGGTAGGAGAGCTCCGCCGTCGTGAGGGTCATCTCTTCGGCAAGTTCTATCGACTGGCCTGCAACCTCCTTGGACACTTTACCGAATGCGGCTTCAATCGACATGCCCGACTGCACACAAATGAGCAGTGTGTCTAGGGCATCGGGAAATGCCAGCTTGATCGACTTCGCCCGCTTCTGCGAAAGATTCTCTATGAATAAATTGGGCAAATACGAGCCGATTAAACCGGCACCAATCGCCATAATCACTTTCATGAAAGCTGGATAAGACAAAGAGCTGAGAACGAAGAAATAAACAAGCGCCGCAACAAAAACGATGATAGGGGCAGCGACCCGGAAAAACATGTAAGTCACCAGCGGCGCCTGGCCTCGCAATCCTGCTCTTTTAAGCTTTTCGCGCAACTCACTACTGTCAAAGACAGCTCTGAGGTTAAGCTGATCAACGATCTGCTGCATAAAGCCTTTCGGCGACTGCCGCAGGCTCGTACCTTGTTTTTCTTTCGTGGCCAGCTGTGCGAGGCGTGCTGCACGCATCTTGTCACGCTCGATCGCCATTTCACGCATGCGCTTACCCATTCGGTCGCCCGCCAACATCGGCATCGCGATCGTCAGCACCGTTGCGAACGCGCAAAGGGCAGCGAGCACCGTCACAAGAAACGTCGGGTCGGTAAAGGTATCGATAAAGTCCATTTCTGATGCACCATTGACCGCAACTAGTCGCACAGAAAACGTCTGTGCTCTCAGTCAGTACTTGAAATTGATCATCTTGCGCATCACGAGAACCCCGGTCAGCATCCACAGAACGCTGAAACCGATCAGGAAGTTCCCAGTGCGCGTGGCGAACAGCGGCTCCATGTAGTCGGGCGAGGTCGCATAGACCATGCCTATCACGCCCGGCGGCAGGGAAGCGAGCACCATAGCCGAAGCCTTCGCTTCAGAGCTCAGCGCACTAACCTTCAACTTAAGCCGAACCCGATCCCGCAGCACGGAAGCCAGATTGCCGAGCGCTTCGGAGAGATTGCCACCGGTTTGCTGCTGGACAGTAATGACGATGGTGAGGAATTTAACCTCGGGAAGCGGTATCCGCATCTCCATTCTCTCAAGCGACTCAGGCAAAGGCACCCCGACTCGCTGTTGGTCCACCACTTCGCGAAATTCGCCACGAAGAGGTTCTGCATTTTCACGCGAGATGACATTAAGGCACTCACCCAGCGGAAGTCCGGCCTTCATTCCGCGCACGATAACGTCAATTGCGTTGGGCAGCTCGGCGAGAAACTTCGCCTGGCGCCGGGTGGTGATTTTGTTCAGGATCCAGCGTGGAAGACCAAAAACGCCAGTCAAGACCGCAACGAGCGCTATAATCAATCTCAAAGATGAAGGCGGCAATGCCACATAAGCGACGCCAGCAAGAGAAAGTCCGCACAGCACAGCCAATATCCAAAAAGTCTTCGGAGTGATTTGCAGACCGGCGCGCTGCAGGCGCAATCGCAGTGTCAGCTTCTCTTTGGCTTTCTGGCGGTCCTCCAGTTCCTGCAAGGTGTCCGCGACAGTCTTACGTCGGCTTGCAGCGGTCTCTGCGGCTGCCCTCGTGGCAACCTTATTAGCCCTGCTTTCAGTGGCTGCGCGAAAGCGCTTTTCCGTCCGCTTTTCGCCCGAGAGATAGGGATAGAGCAAGACAAACACGATCGAAGCAATGGTTGTGGCACCAAGAACGGCGACACCCAGCATGATGAGATCGTTGCTAGGCACCATTGTCATCCCCAAGCGGATTGCCCCCCTCATCGAGCACCTCGGCAGCGGCTAGGGCCTGGGCGAGCCGGCTCTCCTCGCGGAAGTATTGGGCGCGCTCCCAGAAGCGCGGGCGAGCAATACCGGTCGAGCGATGCCGGCCAAGGATCTTTCCATTCGTGTCCTCGCCTGTGATCTCGTAAATTGCCACGTTTTGAAGCGTGACGACGTCTTCCTCCATCCCCAAAACCTCGGTGACGTGCGTGACCTTTCGTGACCCGTCGCGCAGACGAGAAGCGTGAATGATGATATCGATCGAGGCGGTGATCATCTCACGGATGGTTCTGACCGGAAGATTGTAGCCGCCCATCATAATCATCGATTCTAGTCGGCTGATGGCCTCGCGCGGGGTGTTACAGTGGAGCGTTCCCATCGAGCCATCGTGGCCGGTGTTCATCGCCTGCAAGAGGTCAAAAGCTTCCGGGCCGCGCACCTCTCCGACAATAATGCGTTCTGGGCGCATGCGAAGGCAGTTCCTTACGAGATCGCGCATCCTGATCTCACCCTCGCCTTCAAGATTTGGCGGACGCGTCTCAAGGCGAACCACATGCGGCTGCTGGAGCTGAAGCTCGGCGGAGTCTTCGCAGGTGATAATACGCTCATCATGATCAATTGATCCGGTGAGACAATTGAGCAGGGTTGTCTTGCCCGAGCCCGTCCCACCCGAGATCAAGATGTTGCACCGCACGCGGCCAATGATCTCCAGAATGGTCTTCAGGGGCGGAGTGATCGAGCCCAATTTCACGAACTGATCAAGCGTTAGGCGATCTCTCTTAAATTTACGAATGGTAAGCGCTGGCCCATCGAGCGCCAGCGGGGGCGCGATGACGTTCACGCGGGAGCCGTCTGGCAAGCGTGCGTCGCATATCGGGCTCGACTCATCAACGCGCCGGCCCACCTGGCTAACGATGCGCTGGCAAATGTTCATAAGCTGCACGTCGTCGCCGAACCGCACACCTGTCTTCATCACCTTCCCGCCAGCCTCGATATATGTCGTGCCCGCACCGTTGACCATGATGTCGGCGATATCATCGCGCGCCAGAAGTGGCTCCAAGGGGCCGTAGCCGAGAACGTCATTGCAGATATCCTCGAGCAGTTCCTCCTGCTCGGAGATAGACATCACAACGTTCTTGATCTGCATGATCTCACTGACGATATCCCGGATCTCCGCGCGCGCAGCCGCGTTGTCGAGCTTTGAAAGCTGCGTCAGGTCGATGGTATCGATGAGCGCGTTGAAGACCGTCGTCTTGACGTCGTAGTACTCTTCGGAATGTTGGGACTGCGAATTCTGTTCGTTCTGGACTGGTACGACGGCTTCAGTCGTCGGCTCCTTATGGGGAAGCTCAGCCTTCGCCGCAGGCAATTTTGCGTCCGGCTTAGGAAGCGGACGGCGCGTAGTGACATCGCTAGTACGCTTGCCAAACATCCAAGATGTTCCTAGAGCTTGAGTTTCAGTTTCTCGAGGATGGGCGCCAACGGCGACTGCTTCTTGACAGCACCGACTTCGCGGCGATGGGTGATCGCCATGGCAATTTCCCGGAATGCGGAAGTAGGTTTCGCCTTTGCGTCGAGTTCCTCGATCATCTGACCGTTGTTGGCTGCCCGACCAAAGCTCTCACTGTCGAACTCAATCATGCAGGTCGCCTTGAGATCGAGCGCAGCCTCAAACTCTTTCACGCTGATCTCGGGCCGCTTGGGCATGTTGACCATGTTCATGACGAGATAAGGCCTGCTGTCGTTGCGGCGCGACTGCTGTAACAGGTCGATGATATTCTTGGCGTTTCTCAAATTCGCCAGATCAGGAGCAGCAGTAATCACAACCTCGTCCGCTTGAAAGAGGATGCTCTTGGTCCATACCGTCCATGTGTGAGGTAAGTCGACAGTAACGTAGGGCACGTTCTGCCGGACGACATCGATCACTTGCTCACAACCCGCTGGAGAGATGTCGTAGTCGTGATCGAGAACGACGGGGGCTGCGAAGATCGATAGATGCTCAGAGCACTTGGTTAGTAGGCGATCGAGCAGAACTTCGTCAAGACGATCCGGGCTTGACAAAGCGTCCGCAATGCCCTGCACAGGGTCCTGGTCGAAGTCGAGCCCTGTCGTTCCGAATGCCAAATCGAGATCGGCGATCACCACGTTGGCCTTCATCATCTCGGAGAGCGACCAAGCCACGTTGTGGCAAATGGTCGACGATCCGACTCCGCCTTTGGATCCGACAAAAGCGTAGACATGCCCGACCGGCTCCGTCTCCGGATTGTTGTAGATGTTGGAGATGGCCTCCATAAGCTCCAGTGGAGCCACCGGCTCGACTAGGTATTCGCTGATGCCGCGCTTCAAGAGGTCGCGGTAAAGGATTACGTCGTTGACGTGTCCCACGACGATGACCTTCGTTCCGTGATCACAACTCTCAGCAAGACGCTCTAGCTCAGTAAGCATATGATCACGCGGCAGACTGCATTCGACGATGATGAGGTTAGGCGTCGGACTCTGCCGGTAGTGCATCACCGCCGCCTCGATCCCTCCCATGTGCGCGTTCACGTGCACCTTGGCGAGCCGCCGATCCTCCGAAGCGATCTGCACGATCTCCGCGGTGGCTGCATTTTCGCAAAATGCCTGTATCGATATGCGCGGAATGGGACGCGCGCGTTTGCTCGCCGTTTGCTCGACGACTCCGGAATCCTCACCAGGCAGCGGGAGATCAACCTCCTCGTTAGCTTCGTTGCCTGGACTGGAAATAGCGTGCTTCGACATGACCTGTGCGACCTCGGTTATGCTATCGAGCCTCAGTTCGATCGGGTGTCCACTTCATCGTCCTTCGTTCTCTTGGCGCCGGTCGGCTCACCGCGAATGTATTTGCTCCAGACTTGATCCCGACGCTCACTTGAGCGGACGGTCTCGCTGCGCGGGCCGAGCAGGTCGGCAGGATTTGCGATTTGGGCGCCGAAGTTGCGTTGCGTCGCGCAACCGAAGTTCGGATAGGGAAGATTTGTCGGCTCGTAGGCGAGATTGGTCGACCAATCTCCGCATTCGGGGGGCTGGGCCACGTAGCGCAGGTACGACACGCGAATCGGTGGCTGGCCCGCGCCCTCCGCGTCGTAAGCCTCTACTGAGATCGACGATTCGGAAAAGCCATAGTCGGCAAGCAGATTGCGAACCTCCAAGACGGAGTTCATCGCGGAGACTTCGTTTGCTGCCCCGCTAGGGACAGAGACAACGAGCCGGCTGTTCCCTGCATCGGTGGCGCGATAGCGATTGACGAAATCTATCAATTCAGCCCGCTGGGCGGGCGTCAGGCGAATAGTGCCGCGTGCTACGCGTATAAAGTGGTCCGTCGGCTCCTGCGACACGAGGATCGGGTGGCGTTGAGCAGGATCGATAAGCGTCCATCCTGCGACCCGCGCCGGGTCATAGGTGTGCTTGCAGCCCACCATAGCCAGCGCCACAGCGGAGACTGCAAGGAGCTTTATGCCGCGCAACTCAGAGCAGGCGTTGCGAGGCGCTTTCGGTGTACTTGATGACGTCATAATACCTCTCCTGCCCGTTTATTCGACGATGAAGCCATAATCGCCTTTAAGATCGCCGACAGGCGCAGGACCGCCTCGGCCGTAGACCCGATTTATGTGACCAAGAAATTCC
>JAUVPN010000068.1 GCA_030598645.1 Hyphomicrobium sp.
AGCACTGGCGACACAACGACAACGCTTTCCGCAAATCCAACTTGATCGTAGGTTGTAAGGACAAGAAACTCTAAAAAGGTGATATTCGCAGGATTCTTTCCACTACTCTTGCCGCCAGCCTCTGGGCTGGCCCATGCTCCGCCTCAGCCGGGCCAGAGGCTGGCAAACGAATGCCGGACGCAGGCAAACTCAAGCCCGCACGGGGTGCAGGAAAGCCTAATTCCTTGTTTTGAATCGGGCGTCGCAGGCTGGCCGGAATACGGATCGCCTGCGCCAGCGTCCCGCCTTGAATTTTTTCGGTAGCGCTTCGGCAGGCGACTCGCCATTATCCGGTGGGCGACTCGCCATTATCGGTTGGTCGGACTTGTTGCGCGGAGGGGGAGTGCGGAGACTATTCAGCCATATTCTCGTCGCTGCCATAATGGCGGGCGGCCTCTCTGGCGCACTCGCTCAAGCTGGGTCGGGACAGCCCTCCGCGGGGTTTGATGTGAGCGGGCAAGAGGCTGGCGCGGGGGGTCTCATCAAAAGGGTTCACGGCTTTCACTGCCGTAGAGTGCTTGGCTGGGACCCAAGTCTCGGCATTTATCACAACCATCGCCATGAAGGGATATGCCACGACTACGAAGGTTGTTGGCGCACGCAGCAAAAATGCATTTTCCTCTTGGGCCGGGGATGGGGTGGCTGGAAGTGGGAACGCTGGGGGTGGGATAATTGGAAGTATACGTCCTGCATGATGCAAAGAGGTTGTTACTAGCGGTTCGACGCGGCCATGGGATGCGCGCCCAGGCAAACTTTCGTGCCGAGCGGTAGTCGAATGGTTAACAGCTGGCGGCTCTTGTCAAAGCTGCCAAAAATCTTCAAAATCATCCCAATTCAACTCGTCGGGAGAACGTGGGCGCTGGCGACGTGACATGAATGCGCGCCTGCGGGAGACAGGTGGCATGTCACGATTAGTTTGGGCAGCGTTTGTGATAATTTGCGTGTTGTCACAGGCGACTCTGCATGCCGCAACCATCACAGTCACTGGCGATAATCCGCGACAACGCATTACTGTTACGATTGAAGATGCCACGGTTGATTTCGTCTTGGAGCATCTGCGTAAGCATTATGGTTTTGAGGTTGCAGGACTCCAAAAGGCCAATCAGGGTGAAATCCTGTCAGCGACCATGTCTGGCACTCTGCAAAGCATCCTTGAGCGGCTCTTGCGGAACTGGAACCATATGATCGTCCGCTCTCGCGATAATGAGAGCGGCATTGCAAAGGTCATGATACTCAATTCTGTCTACGGGGCTGCACCGTCGCAAGTGGGACCGGGAAAAGCAAGGCGGTCGCGCTCTGATAAGATTAAGAGGATACTTCGAGCTTCTTCCGGGGAAGGTCTCTAATAGAAGCAATAGGATCAGTCCGTTAGCCCGGGTGCCACGGCGGTGTCGGTGATTGAGAATGGGGGCGGAGCAACAGATCTGACAAGCAGCTGCAAGCCTCGAGCCGCCGCTGTCCCGATTGGCTAGAAGAGCGGTACGATTTGAGACGTTCCATCGTCGCGTTCGAGAAGGACGGAAGTTGGTTCCATTTTCGAGACCCGCCATCCGCCGATCATATCGCCGACCTCGACACGGAAACTTGTTCCGTCGCTTTTTTTGCGCAGAAGCGCTATTGCGTCGTCGCCAGTGCCCACAACGCCGAGCAGATCATAGCTCGGCGGCTGGGGTTTGGGCGCAACCTTCCTAATTGGCCGTTTCACGACCTCCTTGACGTTTGGAGGCCGGCGCCGGCTCGAAGCAAAAAGCGGGCGTTCCACTGTATCTTTCAGCTTAGCTTTGTCGAAATGGGCCAAGGGATTGCCCAATTGAGGCTCGTCTGTGGCCCGTGCACCTGTGTGTGTTTCCGGACGGGATGCTTCATGATGTTGAGAAGCACGTTCGCTCGCAGGCCGATGAGATTGTGTTGACGGTGAAGTATGGCTCCCTGGACCACTTGCTGGTTGGTTGTCGAACCAGACAAGGGCACCGAGGGCCAGACAGCCCAACATCAGAAATAGCAATCGGCTCTTCGGCACGGGTCAGGAGGCCTCATTTTTCAAAGCAAACGCGCTCACCTGCAGCGTCACATCGAACGGCCCAAGAAAGTGCGGATCTGGAGCCCGGAATCTTTTGGGGGCCGGTCGCAGCGTAATGTCATCAACGAAGATCAGCGGCGTTCCCGTCTCAATACGGTAAAGAATATCACGCAAGCCATCCATGCCAACGCGGATCGACAGGCTGATGGGGATGCGCATCAGATTGCCATCTTCCTTGGGCGGTAGGATCTGAAAACTTGAGGCAGCACCGTCATGCTCAAGCACAAGCTCGTGCAACAGCCTCTGCAGATTAGCTCCAGCAATTCCCGTTGTCTCGCCCTCGAGTAGCAAGCTCGCATCGTGACCGAGAGCGGCTAGATCGCTGTTCTCCCGCCGCAGTTCACCCTCTCGCGTGATCTGTTTGCGCAGTTGAAAGAGCTCATTTTGTTTCTGTTCGATGGTTTGCTCAAGCGAGCTCACGCGCACAAAGGGTAGAGCGGCCATGAGCCCCATGAGCGTCAAAGCCACCACCACAGAGGCAATGGCAAACAAGACCGCTGGGAATCGAGAACGCAACTTCAAGGCTGTTCCCCCAAGCGGGGCCCGCCCTGAGCCCGGCTGATGATGGAGAACGTTCCGGACGTCTCGCCCACCTTACGCGTGGTGGGCGCAGAAAAACGAACATCCTCAAATTGGGCGGTGTCTTCGAGCTTGGTGACGAGTGCTGTCGGGTCGTCTGATTTTCCGACGATATGGGCATCGCGGCCATGGATCTCGAGCTCAGTGAGATAAGCGGTGTCTGGCAGCGCGCGGCTCAAGGCTTCGATCAACACCATCATGGGGGGCTCTTCCATCTTCCGTCTCACCAAGCGTTCACGTTGCTGTCGGAGTTGAGTGTTTTCTTCATTCAGTCGCTTAACTTTCTCGACACGAGATTTTGCAGTTGAGATTTTCGCCTCAAGATCATCTCTCTGCACTTGCCGGTCCCACATGTGATAGAGCCCAAAACCACTTATCGCAGCGCTGAAGGCGAGGATAAGCGCAAAAGAGGCATGGAGCGCCTGTGCCGTTTTCTCGACTGGATCTGCTTCCAGGGACATGAGCTCAATGGCTGATGTTTCCTCAGACTCGGGCGCAAAATCGATCGCATAGGGGACGAGCCCGACGCTGTCCGCGCGCCGCAGCGCAGACTCCAAAATGCTTCGTGTCGTGGCGACGACATGGATATCAAGCTGGTCAGGCGACGTGGCGTTGGGTCCGACGATCCGATACCCGTACCTTGTCTCATCTTGAGACCAAGGGACAATGCGTTCCATCTGGTTCTGCAGGACCGGCTTGATGACGTCGCTTGCGGCTTCGGGGATTTGGATGGTGCGCTCAACGACATCACCGGGCGACAAGCGAAGAAGCACTTGCTTGGAATTCCGTGACGCCTTTCTCGAAACGAGTCTTCTTAGCGCTGCTATCTGATCGGAGGCCGCATCCGACTTGAGCATTCCAACATAGTTGCTCAATCCGCCGGCCCTCGTGGAGATCTCCAATCCCTCCGGTGTATGTCGCAGTAACGTACGCCATGCACGCGTTCTGTCCCGCTGCGGCCTCAAGGCCCCACTCACCTCATGAAGCCATCGTGAGTAAACGCGCCTGACAATGTTGGTGCTCACGTGTTCTTTCACTACATCATCCTAAACAATACTTACCTGCCTTGCTCAATTGGACTAGCCAAGAGGTCTCTTTGAGATCAACCGGTAGGGAGCGCTATCGTCTAAGCCAGGAGCAATGACAAAGACTTTGCTCGTCGCGTACTTATCGCCGGGCCTGCGCACCTTAACCGACACGACATAGGCAGGACCGGGCGCATCGGAAAGATAGGCGCCAGCGCGGCGCATGATTTCGGAGAGTGTCGCGTCCTTTTCGAGAGCCACTCTCCGGCGGTCCCGCAACCTTGCAATGTCAGTCTTCATCAGATTGGGTATGGACGATAGGACTTCGTTTGGCGCCGCCCGCGGGTTGATGCGGCCATCCCGGCCGTAGACTGTGAGGAAGGGGGCAACCTGTTTATAGAACTCAGGGGTCATACCCTTTAAACGGCGAAGTTGCGCGATATCCACAAATGCCATGGGCTGGGCGGATTTTTTCTTTCGATATTCGCGAATATCGCTCAAACGGCGTCGTGGATCCTTCTTCCGGGCCCTGCTGGTTGTCTCGCCGCGTGCCCGCAAAATGCGATCGCGAATCCGGCCCGCTTTCAATTCCGATCCTGCGAATTGCCGAAAGAAACGGAGCAAAAGGTCTTTGTCAGCCTTGTTGAGGTCGATAAGGCGATTTGGGTCGCTAATGGTGATGGTCAGCTCCGAACCCGCAAACGAAACGGTACGTGGCCTGCCGTCGGGCAACCAACGCCGCGTGTCCTCCTCATCGATCAAACGGGTTGCCGCTATTTCCGCGCCAGCGTCGAGAAGCGCCTCAGACTTGGACAACTTCACCTCGGATGCAACGAAGGACGCCCCGCTGCGCACCGTCGCGTTGAAGGAGGAGACCACGAGGGCCGCGGATACAAGAATCCACAAGACGACGACCAGCGCCAGGCCCCGCTCCGCGGCGCTGTGCGCTGGCCCGTGCTTCACGGGCAATGTTTTGGCACCCTTAATCACTTTCTGTATTTACTTTTGAATTTACGTGCGGGATCATTTTCTAGCGACTTGACACTGCCTCCGAGTGTGCCACCCGTCTTCGCGCTGCACAGCTCGGCTTCTCGCGCCAGGCAGCTCAGCTCGGCATCGGCGGGAATGGCGACGATTACTGGCAGCGATATCGGCCCACCCCGCGTTGTGTCGATGATTTGCAGGCGGATGAGATCGGGCATACGGTTCTGGTACGGCCATGAACCTTGCCAAGTGCCGCCTTGAGCGGATTTCTGGGCGTAGGCAAACTGGTATCGATACGGCCCCTGCAGGAGGGGGACTCGGTTTGCTGGCGTAGCTCCTGGAAAGGCTTGCATGTTACGGTGATAGGGTGCACGCGCCCTGATCAATTGGGCGTTTTGGCCATTGGCGACAACCGAATAACTGACGAAATAGGGTCCCCCCGCCGAGGGATAAGGTGGTTCCAAAGTAACAAAAGCAAGATGGGCCGGAGTGCCTGTGAAAAGAAAACGCGGGCTTTTCCCGACAGTAGCTACGACGCGCTGCAAGCCGGAAGCGTCGCGGTGCAAAATGTCGGCGGCGCGAGATACCATATCGAGCGTATCGATCCGCTCAGTGTTGGCGCCCCAGTTCTTGGAAATAACTCTGAACCCGGCCGCTAGAAGCCCGAGGATCACGCACAAGATCGTGAGGCTCACCAACAATTCGATGAGCGTGAAGCCGCTCTCCCGCGTTCTACCTCCAAATTGTAGCGTTGTTCTATTCATGAGGACGCCCGAGTTTCAGCCCATCCAGCTCAATACGCCGATCCTTGTCCCATGCGACTGTCACCCGTACGCGGTGGAGGCGCCAGTTCTTCTCGGATTTTATAACGGACCAAGGTGCGCGCTCTGGCACGACATCGATTGACCAGCCAAATCCCCCAACGCTGCCCCTCCCGGAGACCAGGCTGCCGCCCCTTCCGCTCACCGTTTCAGCCAGCAGAGATTGGCCGAGGATTCTTGCCTTGGCATAATCGGCAGCGATCCCGGCGTTACGCACCCCTGTTGCGTGGGCTTCAAAAAGGCTGACAAGAGCGATGGCGAGTATCGTCAGCGCGGCCAAGGTCTCCACGAGCGTGAACCCCGCCGCATTCCCCCGAGTACGGTCAATCGAGCGCGCTTGTCGAGACGCGCCCCGTAAGCCAATTAACGCGAATTTCATAAGCCTGCCTTTCCGAGCGTAACTCAATGGTGGCCCCGCTGGAACTGCCATTGGGAAAGAAACGAACACCGGCCACTGTTGTGGAGCGCCTCTCACTGTCAGCCCCTGTCACCGCAACGGCGATCGCTCGGTTGAGTTGAAGAGCCGCGTGCCCGTCGCTGAATCGAATCACACGCCGAGTCACGTCGATCGTGGCGACGCGTTCGCTGCCTGTAGTCATTGCTGCTGCACGCAAGTCACGAAGCCGCGATGCGGCTAGAAGCGCGGTCGCCTTAACTTGCGTTCCGCTCGATGGCGAGGGGTAAAGGGTAGATACGGCGACGACTGCCATGGCGATTACGGCCATGACGACGAGCAGCTCGAACAATGTGAACCCTAAGATATCGCGAGTATTCTTTGCACTACAGCCAGCTCGTGACATCCTGATCCTCGCCATCGCCTCCCTCTTGGTTGTCTGCCCCGAGCGAAAAGATATCGAATGCGCCGCGTTGACCCGGATAGCGGTAGTGGTAGGGCTGACCCCAGGGGTCGGGCGGAACCTTGTACTTCTTCAGATAGGGGCCGTTCCAGTTCTTGATATTGGCGGGCCGCTCGACGAGCGCCGTCAATCCCTCGTGCGCGTTAGGGTAGCGGCCGGTGTCCAGTTTGAAGAGCTCTAGTGATGTGCTCAAACTTTCAATTTGCACCTTTGCGGCTTTTGTGCGCGAGCTGCCTAAATAGCCGATGACCCGTGGTGCAACCAGGCTCGCAAGAAGAACGAGGATGACCAGGACCACCAGCAACTCGATCAAAGTGAAGCCGGCCTCATGAGGGCGGCTCAAGGGCTTCCGGCGCACACCAGTGGCACGACGCAATGCGCCAAATCTTGAAACCATCATCTTACTACTCTCATTAATCGCGATTCTCATGAATCAGCACGCTCACTAGATTGCAAGGTCATTGATGCTGATAACGGCGCCCAAAATGGAGATGATTATGCCTGCGATGAAGGCACTGACTAAGAGAATGATGACAGGTTCGAAAATCGCTAATGTTCTTTGCACGGAGGTTTCCAACTTGTCCTCAAACATGTCAGCCATGTGCAAGAAGGATGCCGTCAAGCTACCGCTCTCCTCGCCGACGCGCAGCATGTTGATTACGACGGGCGGAAACAGGTCGGATTGGGACAGAGGCTCCAGAAAGCTCCTTCCCTTGCGCAGCGCGTCATAGGCCTGGTCGAGAACTTGGGCTGCAAACCTGTTGCCGATGACATCACGAACGAGCTTTATCGCTGCCGGCAACTCCACGCCATTATCAAGCAGCATACCCAGCGTACGGCAGAACCGAATGGTCAGATTGAGCCGCAAGATGTTACCGATGAGCGGCAAACGCAGCAGCAGTGATTCGACCTGCCGACGGCCCAACCCTTGATGCCAAGCAAATGCGATTGCCAGCACTAGGCAGAGGAGCGAAACCGCCACGAATTGTCCATTAGCGAGAAACCAGTCTGAAGCGGCGATAACCATGCGCGCCTGGTCGGGCACCTCCGTGCCAGCATGGATGATCATCTGTTTGAACCGCGGCACGACAAATGTGAGCATTATGGTCACGGCGGCGATCGCCATCACGATTAGGAGGCTCGGATAAAGCACCTGGGATAGTGCTTTACTGCGGAGCTTTTGCGCCTTCTCGCGGCCTTGAGCGATGCGCTCAAGAACAGTTTCCAGCGTACCGCTCGCCTCTGCGACGCGAACCATGCTTGCGTAAACGGGGGGAAAAGCCTGGCCTTGCGCCTCTATGGCTTCATGAAAGCTCTTGCCATTGCTGATTTGATTGCCGATCTGCCCGATGAGCCGCGCAAGCTTGTTGGAACGAGCATCTTTCTCCAAGAACCTAAGGGATTGATCGAGCGGAAGGCCCGCCTTGAGCAGCATGGCCAATTCGCGCGTGAAGTGCGTAATTTGACGGCCGGAAGGCTTACCAGAAGATGGAGACCCGCCCGGTACTTTCCGGTCCAGTGCGCCGCGATCGCTTTCAATCACTTGTACGGGCAGATGCCCAAGCTTGTGCAGGTCCTCAAGAACACTCTCGCGGCTGACCGCCTCCAACTCACCGGTCAATTTGCTGCCACTGCGGCTGATGGCGCTGTAATGGTAAAGCATCACATCAAAGTCCTAAACGTCGATCCCAAAAAAGTTTCGCAACACCACTGGAACGAAATACGCACCACTTGCCAACTCCCTAACTGTCCTTCGTGTGCGACGCTCAATCCTCTCAAAAAAACGTTCTAGATATCGACCGCTACCCGGCGCACCTCCTCAATTGTGGTCAGGCCTTCCTGACACTTCTTAAGACCATCGGAGACCATCGTCGCCATGCCTTTGCGGCATGCGGTTTCTTCAATTGTGGCGGAGCGGGCGTTCGGTTGTATCAAATTCCTGATTTCTTCATCGACATCGAGGACCTCGGAGATGACGATCCGGTCGTTGTAGCCAGTGCCAAAGCACCTGTCACATCCGACCGAGCGCCACAGCTTCGTTGCAGCATCGCCGATTGACGTTGATCCTCGTCGGTTGGAAAGGGGGAAATCATGCCGCGCGGAAACTGGCTCCCTACAATGCGCACACAAAACCCGGACGAGCCGTTGGCCGATGACACATCTGAGCGAAGAGGCGAGAAGATAGGCATCGATACCCATGTCGAGCAGGCGCGGTATGGCCCCCGAGGCGGTGTTGGTGTGCAGCGTCGATAATACCAAGTGGCCGGTGAGAGCGGCATGAATGCCGATGCTCGCGGTCTCGGTATCGCGCATCTCCCCGACCATCAAGACATCCGGATCGTGCCTCAAGAACGACCGCAGTGCGTTTGCGAACGTGAGACCAATCGCCGGTTTGGCTTGAGTTTGATTGACACCGTCAATCTCGTACTCGATCGGATCCTCGATCGAAAGAATTTTTCGGTGCGATTGATTGAGCAAAGAAAGAGCGGTGGCCAGGGTCGTCGTCTTGCCGCTTCCCGTGGGTCCTGTGACCAGGATAAGGCCATAAGGCGCTGAAAGGTGAGTGCGGATGACATCCTCATCACGCCTGCAAAATCCGAGCGCGGAGAAGTCTAGGACCCTACGCACATTATCGAGCAAGCGAATTGACACCGCTTCCCCGTAAATAGTCGGCATCGTGGCGACACGAAGGTCAAGACGATGCTCATTAATCCGAATGCGAGCACGGCCATCCTGAGGCAAACGCCGCTCGGCAATGTTGAGACCGGACAGAATCTTGACGCGCGACGCGATGGCTTTCGCCATTTGCGCAGGCGGTGCAGAAGTCTCACGCAGCATGCCATCGACACGCATGCGAACCGCCACGCGCCCGTCAAACGGCTCAATGTGAATGTCAGTCGCACGCGCGTGTATCGCATCTTGAATCGTCTGATTGACAAACCGGACAATCGGCGCCCCGAGCGCCATATCGCGCAAATGCTCGACCTCATCGCCCGTCGATTCGGTCTTTATTGCTTCCTGCCACACGCTTGGCTCGTCGCGCTCACGTGCCGAACGCTCGATGGCCGTTTCAATATCCTCTGCTGCGGCCACACGGGGAATGATAGGTCGCTCCAAAGCAAGCCGAACCGCCTTTATCGTGTGGGCATCCGATGGATCCTCCATCGCAAGCAAAATGCCGCCGTCGGATTCTCCGAGCGGAAATACTTTGTTCTCACGTAGAAACGCATGAGATATATTATTGAAGGAAAACGGATGCGTGAGCCATTGCTCATCTTCGACCAATGGCACGCCGTGATAGTCGGCAATTGCTCGAACGAGCGCGTGAGATCGCAGGGAAGATGATTTCCGCAATGCCGAATAAAGGGAGGTCCCGGTTTCCTTGCGGAACCTATCGACTTTATGGAGCTCAGCCTCGGATATGAGCTCCCGACTTACGAGGTATTCCTCAAAGCTCGTAAACATGGCTCGACCGGCGTAATTATTGTTTCTGTGACGAGTAAATCCACCCTTGTGTCAAGAAAATACGCAGTCGACGATTATTGGTTAATTTTAAAAGCTGGAGGCCAAATTTTAAAAGAGCTCTGCGGTGCGCGCTTTGGCCAGTTGGCGCAAAATCCATCCGTATTGGTTCTCTTTAGGGCTGGCCCCGCCTTAGATGCTTTGTCGCCTCAGCCCATCGTTACGACTCCGGCGCGCAATGTCGTGCCGCCGGCTCGCCAGCTTCGGCTGCAGGCTCCGCGGGCGC
>JAUVPN010000169.1 GCA_030598645.1 Hyphomicrobium sp.
AAACTGTTGGCTCTGATCGCTTGATGCGCTTCTGGGAACGCGATATACGAAATTTAGTTGAGGCCGGTCGGCGATGTCGCTTGGGTAACTGCCACGCTCCCAGGCGCAGCGTCCCGGCCTCCATCTTTTATCAACACTCAGCATTTCATTTTGAGAACTTTGGCCGCGAACGGGGCAAAATAGGTCAGCACCCCAGCAGCACCGGCGCGCTTGAATGCGAGCAAAGTCTCCATCATCACCGCTTCGCCATCGAGCCAGCCTTTTATAACTGCTGCCTGCACCATCGCGTATTCGCCTGAAACCTGATAGGCGAAGGTCGGCACGCGATATGTTTCGGTAATGCGGTTGACGACGTCGAGATAGGGCATACCCGGCTTCACGATTACCATGTCGGCACCTTCGGCAAGATCGAGAGCGACTTCGCGCAGCGCCTCGTCGGAATTTGCCGCGTCCATCTGATAGGTGCGTTTGTCACCGCCCAACTGCGATGAGGCGAGCGTCACGGAAGACCCAACCGCGTCGCGAAATGGCCCGTACAACGCGGACGCATACTTGGCAGCATAGGCCATAATCTGAATGTTTGTATGTCCTTCAGCTTCCAGTGTTGTACGGATGGCGCCAACACGCCCGTCCATCATGTCAGATGGTGCTAGTATGTCAGCCCCGGCTTCCGCCTGCACGAGCGATTGCCGCACGAGCGCTTGAACTGTTTCATCGTTAGCGACCTCTTCGCTAAGGACCAGCCCGTCATGGCCGTGGCTGGTGTAGGGGTCGAGGGCGACATCAAGAACGATCCCAACATCGAGACCGGCAGCTTTCACGGCGCGCGTGGCTCGGCAAACGAGGTTTTCGGGATTGAAAGCTTCGCGAGCATCGTCGCTGCGCCGCTTAGGATCTGAATCGGGAAAGAGCGCGATTGCGGGGATGCCTAGCGCGGTAGCCTCTTCAGCGGCCGCCACAATGTTATCGATCGACAAGCGCTCCACGCCTGGCATTGAGGTGACCGGTATGCGCTTGTTCGTCCCCTCGATGACGAATAACGGCCAGATAAGATCGTCGACGCTTAAACGGTGCTCAGCAATAAGTCGGCGAGACCATTTGCTGCGCCGATTTCGTCGCATTCGCATGTTTGGAAAGGCAGGCTGCGTTGCAGGCGGGTGCTTAGGCCTCAACGTTCTGCGTAGCTGGTTTGCCGTTCGTATCCGTTGCGCGGGGCTGCGGGCTTTCATGACTTCGAGGTTCCCGGATCAAGTCGTCCTTTACACTCGCCGGAACCAGCGGCTCTTGGCAAGGGCGGTGCCTCGCATGTTACCGAACAGGGTTAGTCGCAAATCCTTTTGTATTTTCTTTTGGCCATGTCCACGTGGAAATGGTTGCGGTGGGCCTTGTTGGCCTCTGGGCCCAGTGTCGTACCGAAGATTCGGCACGCGGCCGCGTGCGCTGCACGCAAGAATTGCGCGTTAGGGGTGGAAGCCCTCAAGGACTGTTCTTCCATGCTTAGGGCCGCGACCTTGGCAGCGCGTTCGGCTTTACGTGCCAATACAGGATCCACGGAGCCGGCGAGCCGTACAACCGCTAAGTTGTAATTGGCGTAGCTCGGCCCCGCAACCTTGTTGCTCGTAGGGTTCCTTTTAGTTTTCGGGGCCGCTGCCACCCGCGACGTAGCATCCTTCGCCGCTGCCGCCTCGGCGGTGACATCGCGTCTCGTTGATCCCCAATTGTCGAGCAAGTAGGCCGTTTGCCCTTTGTCGGTAACGAAGCCACGGATATCGAGCGCATTGGCATAGGCGTGCTCGCTGAGCCTGTTTCTAACGCGCCCCAGAGATTTCCTGCACGAGTAGTCGCTCATAACCGCGACCTTGATGACGCTTGCGTTGAGATGCTTCCTCGCAAGGGGTTGCACGCGATCAACGATCCATGTGTTGAGTGCGGCGACCATTTCGCAATTTACTAGTGCCGGCGGCACGAACGCGACCTGCGCGCCTTTGCCGAGACTAACGAGCCGGACTGGCGCTGGCGTGCCGCACTCGTGCTCTTTAATGGGTGGCTGTGGAATAACGACCGCATTGACGTTCTTTAGCAACACGGCGCAGCGGGATTTGGCGGCGGCAATCTCTTCGGATTGCCAGATATCGACTACTGCTTCTGCGCCCTTGGCAGGTATGCTGCTTCGATCCTTACGCCTAGGCAATGGGGGAAGGGGCCCACGATCGAGGGCGTTATCTTGAGCTCTTTTCGCGGAGCGGCTCGTGCGGCGGCGCTGGTCCGACTGCTTGCCAGCGGCGGTGCCGGTAACTGCTGACCAGATCGCAAGCGCATCGTCGATTGGATCAGCAATCGCATTTTGCTCGCATGCCCAGTAAATTGAACCAAACACAATCGCAAGCCCTACCCCCATTCGCGGCATTGTTCACATCCCCTCGATGTAGCTGAGCGTTGTAGTATCGGGCTGGATTGGGGCGCTTTGGCGGTGGAATTGTTAGAGTGAGTTTGCGCACGGAGCACCCCAGTGTATAGCTCAATTTCGCCCGATTGATGGTTTGGCCGACCGGTCCACTGCACTAGGGAGATGGTGTGCAACATAACGTTGAAAGCGCAAACAAGCAGGCAACAGAGGTTGCCAGTGACCTCGCCATCGAGCCGCAAGGCTCGCTGGCAATTATTACGCTTAATCGTCCCCGAGCATTGAACGCTCTGAACACGGTGATGCGCGCGAAACTCACGGAAGCCTATCCGAGCTTTGCGCGCAATCCGCAGATCTACGCATGCGTCATTCAGTCGGCGTGCCCCAAAATGTTTTCGGCCGGCGGAGATGTGCGCGAGCTGATTAAATGGAAACGCGAGCAACCCGAACAAGCGCGGCAAGCCTTTGCCAATGAGTACAGTCTCAACTGGCTGCATGAGTGCTTTTCCAAACCTACCATCTCACTCATTGACGGGCCCGTCATGGGCTCAGGCGTTGGTATCACGGCCTATGGAACGCATCGTGTCGCGGGCGAAGAATACCGTTTCGCCATGCCCGAAACGGCTATCGGATTGTTCCCCGATGTCGGAACTGCCTATGCGCTCGCACAATTATCGAATGACATTGGCATGTATCTGGGGTTGACTGGGCGTGCGATCAGCGCTGCCGATGCGTACGCCCTTGGCCTTGTAACTCACTGCATTCCCGCTGCACGGTTTGAGGAGATCAAGACCTCACTCATTGATACCTGGCCAGTCGATCCTTTGCTCGACGAACGCCATGTCGAACCAGGTCCAGGCGAGCTTGAGCCGTTTGTGAACCACATCGCCCGCTCTTTCTCCGCGCCAAGCGTTGAAGAGATTATTGAACGGCTGGATGCGGTGCAGAGTAAGGACCGCGATTGGGCGCAGGGCGTTATTGCGGATCTAAAGAATCGTTCGCCGTTATCACTCAAGGTGACATACAGGCATATCCGCGGAGCACGCGAACTCGACCTTCGTCAGACGCTACAACTCGATTATCGGCTTGCTTGCCGCTTTCTTGATAGTCATGATTTCGAGGAAGGCGTTCGGGCTGCTTTAATTGACAAGGATGGCAAGCCGCGCTGGCAGCCCAGTCGGCTTGAGGACGTCGGATCAGCCATGGTCGACGAGATATTTTTGCCAATGGGTTCTGGAGAGCTCGTCTTACCGACACGTGAGCGGATGCAAGCCGCACGAGTTTAGATTCCCCCCCAAATTGGTAGATACAAAAGTCAGCAAGTCACAAAAACACCATTGAATATTAATAGAACCTTCCCGAGCACCCCCCATTACTATTCTTTTACTATGTGTATTTAGGTAACTTTTAGCTTCATGCCTTATCCATTGAGACAACCCGGAACAACCGGGAAGCGTCAAACAGGATGAGGTAGTTATGAGTGTTGTGCTCAAAGTGGCACGCCAAAGCGCGCCGACTCAGGATCAATCAATCACCTCCGAATACCTACAATCCCTGAGGCTCATTGAGCGGCTGCACCGTCTGCTGCTCGATGTCATCAAGGACGAATTTGATCGGAACGGTGGGGGCGACCTCAACAGCGTCCAGGCGCTGCTTCTCTACAATATTGGTGAGAGCGAGCTCACGGCCGGCGAGCTTAAGACGCGTGGCTACTACCTTGGCTCGAATGTGTCCTACAACCTGAAGAAGCTCGTCGACATGGGCTACCTTCACTACAAGCGTTCGGAGACTGACCGCCGTAGTGTGCGCGTTAGCCTCACAGAGAAGGGTCAAGAAGCCTGCGCGGTCATAAGAAAGCTCTATCATCGTCAGCTAAGCTCCGTGCAAAGCGTTGGCGAAGTGAGCCAAGAGGATTTCAGCCGGCTCAACAAGTCACTTTTCAGGTTGGAGCGCTTCTGGTCCGATCAGATTCGCTACCGTCTCTAGTACGTCTGTGCTCTTCAAAGCTTAATTGAGATGGGGCTGCAGCTTCTGCTGCGGCCCATTTCGTATGCTCAATTTGTGGCCCTTCGGCACCAGGAAGGCTTCCAGGCCAAAAGACGGCGCGTCTTAGTCTTTTCATCATGGCTTGAATAGCTGAATGTCTGCGCTTGGTGTGCCGCAAAGCGAATCGGAGGTAATGATGTCACACGGGCAGCGGCAAAGGTGCGGCGCACGTCTGGCGTCAACGCGAGTGCCGGCGGTCAGACGGACGAGCCATGATATTTTGTACTAGGGCGTGAACTCTGGAAGAAAATTGGGGGGTAACGCTATGATCTCAGTTCGCGCAGTTCGTCGTTCTTGCGTCTCGGGGAGGGGGACGGCGATACTTGCGGGGCTCGCTGGCATTGTCGCTGCAACCTCATTCGCAGCCGCCCAAGGTCTGCAATTTGGGCCGACGGGTGCTGGCCCCGGACAGAGCAATTCTTACGATCGAAGCTTCATCAAGAAGTGGCAGGCGAACCCGCCTAAGGGGTACCCGACACTATCCAAGGCGAACATTGCGCCAACCAAGGTCGCCATCAAACGCTATAAGTCGATCGTTAAGAGCGGTGGCTTTACCGCTGTGCCCAATGTTGAGATGGAACCTGGCATTTCCGATCCTGCAGTACCAGCACTGCGCGATCGATTGCGTGCCTCTGGGGATCTGAAACAAGAGACGAGTTACCCAGACTATTATGGTAGCGCGCTGGAGGTGGCAGTGAAACGCTTTCAGGCGTCGAACGGCTTGGCACCGACCGGTGTCGTCGATAAGCGCACGCTGGCGGCGCTTAATGTTCCCGCCAGAGTGCGTTTGAAGCAGCTGCAGACTAATCTCAAGCGCCTGTCGGGACTTTCGCGCACCGTTGGCAAAAGATACGTTCTTGTTAACATTCCTGCAGCACAGATCGAGGTCGTTGAACGTAATCAGGTCGTTTCCCGCCACTCAGGTGTCGTTGGCAAGATTGAACGGCAGACACCTCAACTGCGCTCAACCATCACCGAGCTCAATTTCAATCCCATCTGGAGACTGCCCCCAACAGTGATCAAAGAGGACCTGATTCCCACGGGTCGGCGAATGCAAAAGCAGGGAAAAAGCGTACTCTTAAAGTATGGTATAGATGCCTACGATGGCAGGGGCCGCAAACTGGCGCCTGAGAAAATCAATTGGAACTCATCTCAGCCGTTTTCGCTTTCCTATCGGCAGAAACCCGGAAAGGACAATCCGCTTGGGTTCCTGAAAATAAACTTTGCAAATTCACAGTCAGTGTACATGCACGATACCCCGAGGGAGTCCCTGTTTGGCAGCAACTTCCGTGCAGCTAGCTCAGGCTGCGTGCGAGTGCAAAACATCGAGCAGCTGGCTTTCTGGCTGCTCAAGGGGCAAACCACTTGGAAGGATTACCACATCGAGCGTATTAAAGAGTCGGGGAAGCGTAAGAATGTGCGCCTACGTCGTCCCGTGCGGCTCTATTTCGCTTACGTGACCGCATGGGCTACCCAGGACGGGATTGTGCAATTCCGGCGGGATATTTACCTCAAAGACGGTGTTGGCGACGTTGCCGCAGCCTATTAGGAACACAATTTCGAGTTGATCCGGGTCAAAGGTCCTTTAAAACGCCAACGTTAAGGTTCACCGTTGCTTCATTCCGCAGCGTTTTATTGTTGGCGGCGGGCTCGTGCATTCGGACGGTCGCGGCGCGACATTAGATAACCTTGCTCGCACGCCTTTGTGGGGCGATGCTAAGAGAAAAGTACGGTCGGCAGTGGAGTGAAGTACGCTTAATGGATTACGCGCTAAAGTTTAGGGCCGCACTCAAGGCCGTCCATCGTGAAGGGCGATATCGTGTTTTCGCGGACCTGAAGCGTCGC
>JAUVPN010000098.1 GCA_030598645.1 Hyphomicrobium sp.
CCGGTTCTTGGCGGAGTTTGTGACCGCCCGCACCCGCTCAGAGAAGCCCTTCATGCCGGAGTAGGAGACGCCGCACATGTTGGTGACGTTGATCCCAGCGCCGAGCGCCCGGCTCGCCAGCTCGGGCGCTTCCAGCAGCGCGCGCGTTCGCGTCACGGTCGGCGCGAAGATGTAGGCGGGGATCGCCAACTTATCCTGCCCGGCCGCATCGAGGGCGTCGACGAACATTTTCGCCCAGCGTATCGTCTCCTCGTAGTTGCAGTGCGGGCAGCCGATGAAGACGGCGGTCGGGTTGCCGTCCGGGTCGTCCCAGAGGTTCTCGAACGTGTCGAGGATCGCCTGCTGCTCCTTATCGTCGAAGACGTACGTCTGGAAGTTCTCCACCAACATGTCACGGCCCTTTTCCTTGGGCTCGGGCGTCACGCCCTCGACGTGGTAGCAGCCGACGGCGCCCGCGGCGGCGGTGGCGCTGCCCATGTACTTCAGCTTGTGCCAGTTGTCGTTGGTGACCTCGCCGCCGAAGTACTTGTCGACGCCCGCTATGTAAGGGATGTCCTCGACGCACTTCCGGCCGATCGCCGTGCCGAGCACGCCCCAGTCGGGCTCCTCGCTCGTCTTCACATCGATCAGCCACTTCGCCTTGCGGCCCTCGTCGGTCATCAGGCCGAACATCGGCGCCTTGCCGAGCATGGCGCAGAGCATCTCCATCCCCGCGCCATAGCGGTTGGTTCGGATGCCGAGGACCGAATTGCCGTAGTTCACCGCCGAGGACTCGCACCAGGCCACCGGCGTGCCCGGCTTCGGCGCATTGCCGATGTCGTCGATGTAGCAGGCGCAGGAGCGGAAGTTCAGGTCCGGCGCGCCGAGCTGCGCGTGGACCGCGTCCAGTCGCATCTGCAGGGGATAGCCCTCGGCGATCAGCTGCATCTCGGTCGGGTTGTTCTGGACGTTGTAGACGTCGTAGGGGCGCGGGTTGACCGTGTAGGGCGCGTAGGACTTAAGACCCGCCGCGGCGCACTGCTCAAGCATGATGATCAGGGATTCGAGATAGGGCGCGCCGATGTAGAGGTTGGAGTGCGGCGCGCCGCCCAGATCCACCAGCTTCGTCGCCCCGAAGGTCTCGCCGAACCTGACGAGGATCTTCATCAGCTTGGCCTTTTCGGGACCCTCCTTGCCGTCGAGAATGGCCTGCTCCACATCCGTCAGTTCCATCTTCGACGATGCGCTGTCAGCCGTTGCGTTGGCCCTGGAAGCTCCAGTGAACGTCGCCGTCTGACCGTTCGGCTTTCCGTCAGGGCCGGTCCCGTCCATGTCCGACGTCAGGAAATGCTCGGCGAAGGCTGGAACTTTATTCATCTCAGATTCTCCCGAGGCTGCCGATCCGGTGGCTTTTAAGGTTTGAGGATTTCCTGCCTGAACGTTTTCGCTCTGGGCGGTCAGAGCAGCGGGTGCCAGTGCGACTGCCGGCATCGCTTTTACAAAGTCTCTTCGATTCATGCAGCGGTTCCTTCGTTTTCCTGGACCATCATCGTAAGCAAGGAAGATTGATCAAGCCCAATCGGCGAAAGTTTCTTAAGATCACGCTGGTGCTCCGTCGCTCGGCAACTGACCAATGAGGCTGAGCGCGTCGAACCTCGACAGCATTGATCTCGGTCAGCGCCTTGAACCGAGATATGGAGAGTGTCTAGCCTAACGGTAGGTGCGCACTAATCGATGATAGAGATCGCTAAGGGCAATGGCTATTGAACGTTTGATGCAAACAAGCGACCCCTTCAGAGCAAATCTGCTCATTGCATCCAATGGAGAAAACTGAAGTTCATCGATCAGCTTTTTGGATGCTATGCAGAAACGCGTCGGGCCAATGTCCGCGTTGCTCTCGAAACCATACATTCTGGGAGGCGGGATCGATTTCCGCTACGTGCCAAAAGCGGACATTGGAATCTTGTCTCAGGCATGCCCGCAGAACTTGCAAGCGCAGAAATACGTGGCTTCAAAGGTGGAGGGTCCGTTGTGATAATCTGGGCTGCTTCTTGCCCTCCGCTACGCGTAGCCAAGACACATCTTGTGACAGTTTGTGATCGTATGGGGTTAGGGCTCTAATCCTCGGTAGGTTCTGACGGGAACCGCGACACAGAAGCGATCTCACAAAAAAATTGTAACTTGCAGAACCGGGTCCTTACGGGTTCTGTCCACCCGAGTGCAATCCTCGGAGGCTTATTCAAATGGTTCGCGTACGTCGTCTCACCGTCACCTTTACAGCCACCACCCTCATGATCACGCTCGCTGCTCCTGCGATTTCAGGCGACTATGTCGAGCACAGAAATGACAAGACCATCGTCGATGTGCCCACCACCCACGTCGAGACCGATGGTGACAGAAGAACTCGCGTTAAGGTGCGCGCGCCCTACACAAAGGTCGATGTTGATACTAAGCGGCGGCACGTGCGCATTCGCGTCCCCTACTACAACGGAGATATACGATGGTAACAAGCCAGCCGCCATCACCGGAAGAACAAATAAGCTCAAAGCGCGAAGCTTAATCGGGCTAATGCGCAGAATATGGCTGGCGGCACGTTGCAAAGTACCAAGCTCCCGCCCTAGGTGACTTGCGGCACCTTCCTGCGCTCATCTCTCTTGCAGGGGTGGCCACCAATCTCATCCTAATAGCAGATGCCAGTGGTCCGGCATTCGCCCGGTAGGGCGCGGCCAGCAACCGCACTTAAGGGCACTGTGGATGCTATGAACGATAGAATAATGACACGCACTGCTGTTATTCAACGAAATTTGGCTGAGCGAACTCAGAGCTGAGCCCTTCGCTAATCTATATAGCAGCCACCTGTCGCAAATTCTTGGAATCGGCCATACGGGTCTTCTTCGGCTCCGAACGGGGAGATGCTCGCTTTCCAAATAGCAATGCCTTGATTTTCATCGATGACATCGTTGTAGACATAAAAACGTAGTGAAGACTTGGGATCCTCTGGGCTGATAACGAAGACCAGAAAAGCCGCACCTGCTGATTTGAGTTGGAGTATTGTCTTTTCGGCCGGAACGTCATCTTCTTTGAACGTCACAGTGACCCGCTCTGCGAACTGGTTCACGCCCTCTGTTTTTACTTTCAAGTCGAGAAACGGCTCCTCCTGCCGCTTAAAAGAGCAGTAGAGGTAGGTAGCTTCTTCCGCGCACGCCGCAGACCAGCTGCACAAGACCAACACGAACACTGCCGAGCACACGTATCTGGCCATCTGTCAGCTCCTCTATCTATTACGCAAACCCGCAGCCTTTGTCCGAATGACGTGTGGGAGGATTGGGATGGGAGGACACATCGTTGCTGCCCTTATCAGTCTCCGCTTTCCGGAACCCATCTAGCGCTAAAGGAGGCCAAGTGATCCCGCGGCTTTTCAAGCTGACGATTGACCTCAACGAGCTTATCTAGTTCTTCGCGAGTGTCTGCGAACAACGTCCAGAGTATATGCGCATCACGAGTTGCGGCATCGATCGCCCTTTCAACATGGACGAATCGGTCGCCCCTGGTTTGCTTCGCGAACGCTGTGACGTACTGCATGTTCTCGATGATCGGCAATCCACCTTTCGAGAGCGGTACGATGTAGTCGAGCATGGGCAACGCTAAAACAAAGTCGAACGGGCAACCACTAAGTGCGCAGCATTGTTTCTGAGCATCCAGCAGCTCATCTAGTTCCGCTTTTGTGACCTCGAATATCCTCAAATCGTTACTCATAGGGTGGCAGGCAAATACTGACAGTGTCATTAGTGTCAACGCTGCTTCCGCCATTTCGGATTACTCAGCCCTCATCTACAAACAGTCATCTAGGGCTGCAATTACCTACCTCTGAGAGCTTCCGAGATCCGCACCTTGGGACACGGCCGACGCAAGAATGCTGGGCCGCGCCACCCTTCTACGAGGGTTTATGGCTGACGGGGCGAGTGAGAAAGGAGTCGTCGATAGCTCCGCTTCACCCCCAAGAGCGTACATAAGTTCCATAAGCTATCGGCCGCATCGTCCGCACCTGAGAATAAGAACTGCGCAGAAAAAAGTAAGGGCCGCACGCTACGGACGATGTGGATCGAACCGTCTTCCATGACAGGCCAGTAACGAGTGCACCACTGCATCGGAATAGGGATTTGATTCTGATGAATTACAGGCGAGCCCTTTGAACTGCCCCTCAACACCGATTCAAACAATAGAGCGGCTTTGGAAATTGCTGCAGCAGCTCACACCGATGACGCGCCGCACTATTTCTTATTAATTTGGGGTCGCCAAGCTCCACTCATAATCGGAATCGACCCGGCATGAGTGTCAAACTAATGCCGCCGCAGAGCGCTAAACTAAAGCTAGCGCCAGTGGTGGCAGTAACGTCGGCTCTATCAATCATTGACCTCAAAAGTATCTCGCATCAGCGTAATCGTATTTCTTTTCAACTGCGACCTATGAGGCACCGTTTGGTGGAGCGGTCATGTTAGATTTTGAGTATCGAGAGGGTGCGCGTCGAACAAAACGGGGATTCGTCATGATCACTCTGACGATGGTTTTGTGTCTGCTCTCAAGCCCGGTGGACTGTCGGGAAAGCAAACTCCAGTTTGCGCCACAAGGCTTGTCTGTATACGCCTGCGCAATGAAGGGCCAGGCTCAGATCGCCGATCCAAAGAAGAGGGTCCTGCGCGAGGGTGAATTCGTGGCGCGCTATCGCTGCGAGAAATCTGGGATGTTCGCAAAAATCTAGGGTGACGTGTTAGCAGGGATTTTTTGTCCGTATGACCACAGCCGCGCTTCGCACGGCGACCGACGATTTCAATGATCCCGTCAGCTAAAATCGCACCTCTGCTTGTCCCACCATCAAGTGATCGGCGCTCATTTTTCCGCTGCAGCACTCTGCTTCAATGTCTGCTTTGGGTAACGAGCAGACATGGGAGCATGCGTTATGGATGTCCGCTTACCCCCAAAAGCGGAGAGCCTCCGAGGCGACATCAATGTCCGCTAAGCGCCAATAGCGGACACGAACGCCGCTACTTGTTGCGCTAAGCGCGGCGCAAACTTGTCCATACTCGTCTGCTAAAGCCGTGGGGTTGGAGTGGCTTGGCTGAAACTTCTTGACGCAATTCGATTAGTAGCTCCAGCGTTCTGACGCGACCAAACCGCTCATAGTATGTCGCCAGAGCGATCCGCGCCTGCTCTTCCATATGAAAAGATCGAGCTTGTTCAATCTTTTCGATTAATGGCCACACGCGTTTCATCTTCCACTTCCTGAACATCAACCATCACCGCGTGCAGCATAGTTCGCTGGGCTGAGTGTACGATTGACGTTGTGGGGTTAGGGTTACGCGGATAGCCATGCCATCTCGGCGAATGTCCGCTTTTGGAGGGTAGAGCGGATACTTAATCCTTCAACACGCCCCTGACGAGCCAACCTGGGCTGAGCTGAGTGGAAATCGCTTACTTAGGTAAGCCGCGCCACCCCAGCCCAGCGCGAACGACATCCTGCTTTGCGCTGAGTAGTGCTGATCTGATGCGCTCCTTTTGACGTATCGACTACAAAACTGTTTGCAGGAAAAATATCCATGTTTGCTCGTTTTGTGGGGTCAGCTGTGGCGCTAATGGCTGGAGGCATCGCCATAGGAGCCGAAAGTTTAGGTTCGGCCCATGAGTTCCAATTCACGTCAATCGATGGTGCGCCACTGCCGTTATCCAACTATCGGGGTAAAATTGTACTTGTCGTGAATACTGCCTCTCGCTGCGGGTTCACGTCTCAATATGCTGGCCTTCAAAATTTATGGGAGCGCTACCGCAACCGCGGGCTTATCGTTCTCGGTGTCCCCTCAAATGACTTCGGTAATCAGGAGCCAGGTAACGAGGAGGAAATAAAAAGGTTTTGTAAAGATAATTTTGGCGTTGATTTTCCGATGACAAGTAAAGTCAGAGTGAAAGGTGGTGCAGTGCATCCATTCTATGCTTGGGTCGCAGGGTTGCTCGGCTCGTCAGGGGCGCCTAGTTGGAACTTTCAGAAATATCTTATCGGTCCTGATGGACGCCTCCTTAGCTGGTATCCTCCAATGACATCACCAAAATCGATTGTGCTAAAGCGTGCGATTGAGAAACAACTCGACACTTTGCAACCAGCAAGCTACTGACTTGTCAGACGAGCTTCGCGCCAACAATCAATGCAAAAATGATCGAGCGAGGGCAGCAAGGTGTCTGGCTACCCTATCTACATCTTTGATGCATACGGCACCCTGTTCGACCTATCCGCCGCGACCCGAAAGGTTTTGGCGGAGCATCCAAGCACCGCGCGCCTTTTGTCAGAAATCTGGCGTGCGCGTCAGCTGGAATACGCTTGGACGGACATGGCGCTAGGGTTTCCCACAAATCTTTGGGACGCGACAACGCGCGCCTTGGATACCGCACTACAGATGGTGGGGTTCGACGGACATGTCCCTTTGCGCGACGACCTGCTGGCGGCTTATGCTGAACTGGGCGCTTACGATGATGCATTGCCTACACTGGAGCGGATCAGCACAAAAGGTGGGCGATCTCTAATCTTTTCCAATGCTAACCCCGAAATGCTTCGCAAGTGCGTTGCAGCAGCTAAGCTGGATAAGGCTTTGGATGAAGCCGTGTCAGTCGACAACGTGGGCTTCTACAAACCTAACCCCAAGGCCTATGCGTATATCCAAGCCCATCTCGGAATCGATTCGGCGGATGCATACTTCGTATCATCGAATCCGTGGGATGCCGCCGGCGCAGCGAATGCGCGATTCAAGAGCATTTGGGTGAATCGGCTCCAGCAGCCCTATTCATTTCCCGCTATGCCACCCTATCGCGAAGTCGGGAGCCTATCGGAACTCTAAGCATACAAAAACTAATAGCGCCAAAGGCATTCACATCGGCCCTTCTTCCCAAGAAAGCCGGCTAAGGCCGTTATTGTAGGTTTCGCAGGTCCATGGGAGTTGGCTATCGCACGACCTCAACATCAGGCAGGACTCGCAACTCCCAGCCGATGGGCTTTTTCACTCGTCAACCGTTGCAAAGTGTAAGTAGGCAAAAGGACATGTGGGCTCCGCGCCCCATCAAGAGCACACGTCAATAGCGTGCGGCATCCATATCCGGACTGCCTCGACAGCAGACATCTGGACAAGCTCGAAGTCCTTACTGGACTACGCTTTCGCCATTATCTTATAAGGCCTGCACTTGTAACCGCCTTCGCCGATTGACCAATTGGGATTTTGGCGCACCCACTTGGCAAGGGCTACTTGGCCGTACATGGCGCATGCGAAGGGCGTTATGGAACCCTCCTCGGCAAAGACGATGCGCTTCTGATCGCAGACTTGACCCGCGAGCAGCGTACAAGCTGAAAAGACGATCTCGATCATCAGTGAACCCCCCGGTTCGCTAACGCACCCACATCCCCTCGTCACCGATAAGGTACCATGCAAAGGCGCCACAACCTGTGACCCAAAGGCCTCAGGTGATAAGATTTGCATGGACACCTATGACGGCGAGCGTTACCGGAAACATGATGGTCGCAACCAATTGAAACCATTGGACGCAGCCGAAAAGTGGCCGTGCGTGCGAGACCTTCAAGTTATGCCGACCTGTCGATTACTAATCGTTGTCGGCTTGGTTCTCCTTACCACAAGGCGGCGTAGGCAGACGCACGATGAGCTAATGTAAAAGTGCGCCAGCTGCCTGGCGACATCATAATTGCGCGCAAAAACTTCCGACTCGATTTTTCGATCGCGACTTAACGATTCGTCACTGCCCTGATCGGCCCCTTCTGATGATTAATCAATTGCCGACCAACGAAGACGCTATAGAAACTCTTCTATGAAAATTTTGAATCCGGCAGCAAGGAGCAACAAAGAATGACCCGGTTTTCGACGTGCTGCGTCGCAATATTGTTTTCCATTTTTTCCGCTTCAGCTATGGCAGAGTCGCCCTCTCAGGGCCTCATCAAGGGTTTCGGGTCAGGCTCAAGCTGTTTTAAGTGGTTACACGAAGGCGTGACGCAAGGCAGCAATTGGATCTTGGGTTATTGGTCGGGCCGTAATGCAGAAATAGGTACATCGCGCCAGGTCGGCTCAACAGTCGACGATGAAGACATCATCGAAGAGATGAGGCACTTGTGCGAGACGGAGCCATCCCTCAGCATCAAGAGTGCAGTCGACAAAGTCTATGGGCGGTTCTTGAAAGAGAACCGCTAGGGCATCAGGAGTTGTCGAAGCCTGCCTGCAAACGGCGAGCTTCACAGTTCGCCAGACCGCGCTGTTACCCAGGAGACCACCCCACGCTAATAAGTCGTTTACGTATTTGGTCAGGAAAAATTGCATCGGGCTTGGCACAAAGCCAAGCTCAAGAGCAAAGCGTTCTGCAACTTGCCCAATTTACGCACATTCATGCCCGAAAACTTTCCGAAATACTCGTTTGGCGAGCGCGTAGCTGACGGCGCAATTCACATCATCGGCGTGACGGCCAGTCTCTCAGCGGCGACCATTCTCGTCATCTTCGCTTTCCACCATCTCCCATCGTTGTCATTCGTGAGTTTGTCTATATACGGGGTCGGGCTCGTCGCAGTATTCGGCTGCTCTGCAGCCTACCATCTGATCAACAAGCCCAGGCTTAAAGCCATCCTGCGGCGCTGTGACCATGCAGCGATTTATTTGAA
>JAUVPN010000194.1 GCA_030598645.1 Hyphomicrobium sp.
GCGATCTGCTTGTGGAGAAATTCCTCCGCGTCGGCGTAGCGCTTTTCGCCAATCGCGGGAAGAAGGCCGGGCTCGACGGCATGCAGCACCGTCAGACTTGCGCCGGCCTCGCTCTTCAGCTCGAGGCCCCGCTCGAATGCGCGCTGCGATCGGTCGGTGAGATCGCTCGCCACCAATAAACGTGTGATCCGTGACATCGCAAGCAAGTGGAACGAGTTCAGCTCGCTTGTCCTTGATTGGCGTCAAGTGCCGGATGAAAAAACGTCAGCGGTGCCGACTAAGCCCACGCACGTCGTCATTGACTTGTCGGTCCTGTCTACCGAAGCGGGCCACGAGGCTTCTGTTAGCCGCGTCGAACATGTCTGCTTTGGGCCAGGAGCCGTTATCATTTTTGGGAGGTGACGTCGTCAGCTCAGCCCCCAAAAAGCAGTCGCTGTCCTTACCGTTTTTCAGGGCTCGACGTATCTCACGCCGCGGGAAGGCGCGGGCCTTCAACGGGCCTTGCCCTCAGGATAGCGTTGCGAACCCTGCTCACGCGTTCTCTAACGCTTGAAGGCGTTCAATGAGCGTAGATCAATGCGCGCCGGCGCGATCACGGCTACCCAGACACCGTCATTCTACAGGCGGCGAGCGGTTGGTGCGTCGATCCTGGCGGAACGTACAAGTGCGTCAGTCGTGAACGGTTAATCGTGAAGCGCGAGAGGTGTAAGATTTAAAGTGGCCACTGCGAACGTGAGGGGCAGACCATAACCTCGACGCAGACTTCTCGGCGTTTACCGCCACGTCGCGGGCCCGCTATCATCAGCATAGTGTGCGATCCCTTTTTCCGGCATCGCTGGAGCACCTGTCATCATGGGGAAACGCCACGGTTTTTCGTGGTAACACCCGGGTAACCGAGAGGTAGGATCAGACTCGGTCTACTCTGCCTTTTGACAGCTAAGCGACACCGCAACATGCCAAAAAGTAAAATGCAAGAAAGATCATGGTAGACACGACGGTGGTCGGCGGTACTCCGCTTGATTCCATGAAATTCGAAGTCCTCCACACTGACGGGGCGGCTCGCTGTGGACGAATGACCTTCTCGCGCGGCACCGCGGAGACACCGGCGTTCATGCCACTGGGTTCGCGCGGGACGGTGAAGGCGGTGACTGCGGAGGAGTTGCGCGCAGTCGGCTGCGAGATCGTTCTCGCAAACGCCTTTCATCTGATGTTACGGCCAGGGATCGAGGTGATACAAACGCTCGGCGGTCTGCACCAATTCATGCATTGGCACGGGCCTATTCTCACGGACTCGGGTGGTTATCAGGTCTGGAGCCTCGCCAAGCGACGCACGATCGCCGAGGAGGGGGTGACCTTCATCTCGCCGGCGGATGGTGCGCGTGTGTTTTTGGGGCCCGAGGAGTCCATAGCCGCGCAGCGGAGTCTGGGAGCGGACGTCGTGACGGTGCTTGATGACTGCACCCCTTATCCTGTGACGGAGCAGGAAGCACGCGAGTCGATGGAACGCTCGCTGCGCTGGGCGGCACGCTCGTGCCGCGCCCACGGCGACAATCGCGCCGCCCTCTTTGGCATCATACAAGGCGGCGTGTATACGCCCCTTCGCGATGCATCCTTGGCGGGATTGCTGGACATTGGCTTCGACGGCTACGCGCTGGGTGGGTTTTCCGTGGGGGAGCCCCGGAGCGTGATGTGGGAAATGCTTGAAGTCATCGCGCCCAAGATGCCTAGCGACCAACCGCGATACTTGATGGGTGTAGGCACGCCTGAGGAGATCATCAAAGCGGTGCGCCTTGGGATCGATATGTTCGACTGCGTACTTCCCACCCGTAGCGCTCGACGCGGCCATCTTTTCACGTCGTCCGGCGTCATCCGCATCCGTGACCACCGCTACCGGGACGATCCGCACCCTTTGGACGAGACCTGCGATTGCTATACGTGTCGGAACTACAGTCGAGCGTACCTCCACCACCTCCAGAAAGGTCGCGAAATCCTGGGTACTCGCTTAAACGCTATCCACAACCTCCACTACTACCAATGGCTGATGCGTGCTCTTCGTGTGGCCATCGCGCGTGACGACCTGCTAGGGTTCGCCCACGAGTTTTTCAGAATTGGCTGTGCTAACGCAAGAGGCAGAGATGACTGATCGCATCCAGGCCGTTGAGATACGCCTTTGGGCCGCGTGCTTCGTGCTCGTGCTCGCGTGCGCCTTGCTTCAATCGGTTTGGGTACTGCAGCTCGCGGGCGCGTGCGCCTTTGCTGGCCTGGCCTTCTGGCCCTCAAGCTCATTGCGTCTGTCGTCGAGCTGAGCGTGCGTGAATCCGATCGTCGGCGCTCAATGCCCACGGAGAGCAGGATCTCGATGGGGTGAAAGCGCGTGTCCGTTGTCACATCGAACTCTAAGTCCGCATGATGCATATCGACCGTGACGTCTTCCTACTTGGCGCGGAAGACGGCCACAATCAATCGCTTGAGATGCTCTTCCGGCAGCGAAAGACCAAGGCCGGATTCAAACGCCAGGCCGTTGGCAATCGGTCGGGGATGTCCGCTTTTGGCACTTAGCGGACATAGAGCACACGTCCAATAGAGTCCGCTTTTGGGGGTAAAGCGGACGTCTCTGTCGGGCAGAGCAGTCTAGGGCTTAGAAGTAAGCTCACGCATGAGAGGTAGAGACAGATGACCAAATCAAGCCAAAAGATTGCAGAAAGGCTGAACCGTAAAAGCCGCATTCTGACGCTTATGCCGAGGCTCTCCGCAATCGCTTTGTTGGTGGGCGGCGGCCTATGGGCGCTGCAGCCAAAAGGTGGCTCGGCTCAAGAGATCACCATGTACAAGAATGTCGGCTGCCAGTGCTGTACGAAGTGGGCTAATCTGCTGCGTGCTAAAGGATACAGCGTGGCCGAGAAAGGCGTTGATGACCTCGATTCCATAAAGGCTCGGTTCAACGTTGGAGCGAAATACCAGGGCTGCCATACAGCATTAATCGGTGGCTACGTAATTGAGGGTCATGTGCCCGTTAAGGATATTGAGCGGCTCTTAAGAGAACGTCCCGACGTGAAGGGTCTCTCCGTTCCAGGTATGCCAGTGGGTTCGCCCGGCATGGAAGTGCCTGGCAGTATTCCAGAACCCTACACCGTCCTTCTCATGAAGAACGATGGCAGCTCGGAGGTCTATGCCAGGTATTGAGGCCGGTTATTGCGACTGTAGAGGCTGAGCACCCGTTGCACAAACTCAGAGGTCGGTCCTCGTCAACGTAGGCATGTGCAGTGTATCCCCACTCCCGCCATGCATAGAATTGGAGGAGCAGGCGGGGGAGCACTTGATTTCGACTTCTCCATTTCGGAGATCGAACGGGCAAATCGCGTCTCTGCTCCTTCGCAGACGCTAGATCCCGATCATCGTCGAGCGTATGCACTCATGCACGTTATGGCCGCGGGTGGCGAATGGAAATGCAAAATTTCCGCTTTTGGCACTTAGCGGACATCCAAGTGGCGACCGAAAATGTCCTCTTTTGGGGGTAAAGCGGACATCAGGGCAATTCGGCCAAGTCTCGCCCGGCGCCAGCGGCGAACCTGCGTTTGCCTTGCGATAGCTCAACCCCCGGCTGGTAAACTTGAGTATAACTAGCAAGATTTCTGAGCGCAGCTGAGCGCGCAACCCAACAACCAGCACTAGGAGGCATCCAATGACCACGTGCGCTTGCGGTAATTGCCAATTCTTCGACAATCAGAGCAAGGCTGCTGCGAAGCAAACGCAAAAGCACACTGGCCTGTGCCGCTTTAATCCGCCCATGGCTCAATCGGCTGCCGACAATCATGGCGTATGGCCGGTCGTCGAGAGGAAAGATTGGTGCGGCCACTTCGCAGCAACGGTCGACCGCTTCAGGACGATCGCGGCATAGGTCGTCGCAGTACATCTGACGAGCGTTCGCGCGCTGCTCCACCTGACGGTATGGAAGCACATGACTCCCGAAAACCTTTCTGCTTCGGGGGCAAATCTGCCGTCGGAAGATCGGCAACGCTAACCTCCCTCATTGAATTGGCTCGCTGCTGCGAAGTCCGATGCCTCGGAAACGAACCATCAGCATCAACCGCGCACCCGTGCTAACGCTCTGGGCCGCCATCGTCGCAGAACGGCTGGGTTTCAGGCGTAAGGAGGCTTTGACGTTGGGACGGGCGGTTGCCGGCCTCAACGCCTATGCCAAGGGGGTGTCTCTCGGTTTGTTCACACCGTCGGCCAAGACTGTCGAGGACCATCGGAAGAGGTTGAAGGCTGGGAAAACGCTGAGTGTGGACCTACTGCATCGCGCAGTCCCGGTGACGCGTACGCCAGAGGGGCTGCGCGCGCTGAGCAAGGACCGACCGATCTCGCCAGAAAGTGTCGAGCGCTACCTAGAGAAGACCTTCGGCGATGCTCTCGATGAAGCGCGCGAAGCCATGATGGAGCTGGCCAAATCCCAGCCGCCAAGGGAAATCGCGGCGCGTGCCTATCGGCTTTACGAGGATTTTCGTCCAGAGGTGCCGGAGGGGGTTCGAGGCTGGGGCGCAAAAGGAGAACTGGACATCGGGCACATTAGGACGCTGCGACGTGGGCGATAGCGCAACGACAGCGTTGGGCGAGACGGCACGAGGAACGAGCGTAGATCTTGGCAATCTAGCGACCATTGGATTGTCCGCTTTTGGCACTTAGCGGACATCTAAGCCGCCTCGGAGAACGTCCGCTCTTGGGGGTAAAGCGGACATCCCAGACGCCCGCTCGCATGTCTGCTTTTGATCCAAAGCGGTTGTTGAACAAAAGTGAGTATAAGATTCTTCTACTGCTTGAGTCCATTGTCCGCGAAACCAACACCGGACTCCGAGTGATGGCTCAGACGAATATGGGAGAAATAATTAGGCCGAAAAAAGGGTCGGCTTCAGATTTCGATTGCAATAACGCTTTTCGTTCCATCAACAGTAAGCGACTGGATTTTGTTGTGATCAATCGTTGCGGAACGCCCGTTCTTGCGCTCGAGTACCAAGGTGACGGTCACTTCCGTTCCCGATCCTTTATGCGGGATGCAGTCAAGCGGGAGGTTTTGCGAAAAGCGAAGATTTGTTTCATTGAGGTCCCGAGAAACTACAGAGCGCTTGACCTAAGAGCAAGATTGCGAACGTTGTTGGCCCCGCATACGAAGAACTGATCCCGATCTCGTGGATGTTTGTGCAGTCGGCCGGAATGCTCTGATGTCCGCTAAGTGTCAAAGGCGGACATCGAGCGACCGGGTAAGTGCGCCCAACTGGTACGCGATGAATGTTGGGTGTGGTGAAGTGCCTGCCATCTTGCTGGTGGTCGCTGCTACTTGAGAACCATCGCCCCCAACGCCGACCGTGCGGCAGGCAGTCGCCCTGCGACACAAATACCAATTCATGGCTCTGTCATTGAAATGGTCACCGCCCGGCCTAGATGTTCAAGAGCCACGCTCCGCCATCCCTCGCGGAGAATGCCCTTTCCCCCGGGCACAGTGGCCGACTCGGGCGCCGGTCTTTTACTCCGTTCCA
>JAUVPN010000237.1 GCA_030598645.1 Hyphomicrobium sp.
GATAGTTTACGTAGCTCATATGATAGCGCAGGTTGGCGCGAATGGCGCGGAGGATGTCGGCGTTAGGGGTCCGGTTGGCGCCCGGCGAATAGCGAGCATAGACTTTCTCGCTCAAGAGCTCGTGTGTGACCTCGCGATTGAACTTGCCATTGAACCAGTCCACTAGGCGGCGGACCTCAGCGCGCTCCTCGCGGTTTCCTGGAAAGAGCGGGACCATGCTGCGCTCAGGTTGGTTTTCAGCCATCTCCTCGGCAAGGTACTCGGAAATTGCGTAAACGCCGCACAGAGCTGGGCCATCCTCAACCTGGAGCACGGGAAGCTCGCCGGCCGGGTTCAGGGCCAGGAAGGACGACTGCCATTCCCATGGGTGCTCGACGACAAGCTCGACCTCAATCTCGAGTTCAGCCAGGGCGATGCGGATCGCCCGAGAGAAGGGACAGAGTTGAAAGTGGATAAGCTTATACATCGTTGGTCCGGGATCCCACACTCAACGCCTTACGGTAAATTGCTCTAACTGGTTTAGCACGCGGTCCATGTGGCGGTTCGTCAAGGCGCGCTCCAAGGTGCCAATCCAACGACAATTGCCGCGTGTTGCGCGGATGTAGCACAAAGTGCGGCGAAATCCTGCTAAGCATCGCAGCCTGCGCGGCAAACCATCCAACCGAAATACCAGGAACCTAGAGAACGCCAATGCCGACCTGGCAAGTAATCCTGCTCGGCCTCATCGAAGGTGTGACCGAGTTCCTGCCTGTTTCGTCAACGGGACACTTGCTGCTGACCGAGCATTTTCTTGGTATTTGCACGCCCGGCAAGACGTTCGAGGTTTTGATCCAGCTCGGCGCGATTTTGGCGATCTTAAGCGTCTATGCCGTCAAGCTGACGCGGATTGCGTTTGCGGCTCTTTATGATGCCGGCGCGCGCCGCTTCCTCATTGGCATCTTGCTGGCCTTTTTGCCTGCGGCCGTGGTGGGCGCCAGCGCGCACGGCATTATCAAGGGCATCCTGTTTGAAACGCCGGTGCTCATTGCCTCAATGCTCATTATCGGTGGCGTGATTCTACTCATCGTCGACCGAATTCATTTCGACGTGCGCTACACCGATGTAATGACATATACGCCAACGCTCTGCTTCAAGATCGGACTCTTTCAATGCCTGGCGCTGATCCCGGGGGTCTCGCGCTCAGGCGCCACCATCGTCGGCGCGATGATGATGGGCACTGACAAGCGCTCGGCTGCGGAGTTCACCTTCTTTCTCGCCATGCCGACCATGGTGGGGGCGTTTACATTCGACCTCTACAAGAACTGGTCGCTACTGCAGCCGCAAGACATCGCAAACATCGCATTGGGGTTCGTGACGGCCTTCTTTGCTGCGGTGTTTGTAGTGCGTCATTTGCTCGACTACGTCAGCCGCCACGGTTTCGCGCTGTTCGGGTGGTGGCGCATCATCGTGGGCGCCGCCGCGCTCGCTGCCATGCTAGCTCTGGGTGATACGGGCGGTTGCCCGGCGGCCACTCTGTGAGCAACGCTTAAGCCGCGTGCGAGGGCGTAACCACGGTTAGCGCGGAATGCAGTGCGGCGGCGTCAGGCGCCTTACGCAGATCATCGAGGATGGAGGGCTCGCGCACCAGGCGTGAGATGCGCGCCAGTGCTTTTAGGTGATCACCGCTTGCGTCTTCTGGTGCAAGCAGCATGAAGACGAGATCAACTCGTTCGCCGTCGTGGGATTCGTACTCGATCGGCTCTTCCAACCTCGCAAAGAGGCACATAATTCCTTGAAGAGCGCTGAGCTTCACGTGGGGAATGGCGATACCGCGCCCTAGACCGGTCGAGCCCAAGCGCTCGCGCTGAAGGAGCGTATTAAAGATCTCGCGCGCGTCGAGTCCCGTTTTCCGGGCTGCAACCGCCGCGAGTTCCTGCAACGTGTCCTTCTTACTCGTCGCCTTGAGCGATGCAATAATTGCATCGGGAGTCAGCAGATCATGCAGATCCATCATGAGTCGCGTCCCTCTCGGTCTAATAGAGTCGCCGATCTTGAAATGTCTCCAGCGACAAGGCTGGCGCTCGGAACTCTGCCCTCAATCAGTAACTGCCGCATTTACACTGCCGGTGTGGCCTACTTCGCGTGAGCTGGCGTCATTCCAACCGATATTCCCGTTAGGGCGTTGATAGACAATGTTCACGCCACCGCCAGCGGCACTGTGAAAAACCACAAAAGTGGCATCCGAAAGGTCGAACCGCATCACAGCCTCGCTGACGCCAATTTCACCACTGCTCCGCTTTGCCTCGGCGATGATCACCGGGCTGTCGGCGCTGTCGTCGTCCAATCGTTGCCCGAAGTGCTCCCAACAGAAGGTCTGCTCCGCTAACACGGCCAATTTTGGGGCAGCAACCGCGCCCCTAGCGATGCCGCTGCAAGTGCTACTTGTGACAGAAAACGCCCCTCTTTCGTCGGCTAACCGCCTCGTCGACGCTAGAAAAGATGTCGCGTTCTTCCCCCTGCTCTGCAAGAACAAGGCCGCTATCGAGGTAGATCAAGCAGTTGGTGCAAGAAATCCCCCGTTTTCTGTCTCCAGGCTCATGTGCCGGGATATGGATAACTCGACGCCAATTTCCAAGATGCTGGCCCTATATTGCACCGTTATGGGGCAGACAAGCCCTAATATTAGGAGATCCCCCCTTATGTCCGCTTAGACAGGTCGTCCGAGGCGTTCCGATAGGCGCTTGTCGCGCCTACGTTGTACGGATGAGGGTATGCGCATCGCTTCGCGGTATTTCGCCACCGTCCGGCGGGCGATATCGATTCCGTCCGTCTTCAGCTTTTCAACAATCTTGTCGTCAGAGAGCACGGACGTTGGCGTCTCGCCATCGATCATCTGCTTGATCCGATGGCGGACAGCTTCGGAGGAGTGCGCCTCCCCTTCGCCAGTGCAAGCGATTGCCGAGGTGAAAAAGAACTTCAATTCAAAGATGCCGCGCGGGGTGGCCATGTACTTATTGGAGGTGACGCGGGACACGGTCGACTCATGCATTGAAATGGCATCGGCGACTGTCTTCAGGTTCAGCGGTCGCAGGTATTGGACACCGTAAGTGAAAAAGCCGTCCTGCTGGCGCACGATTTCCTCGGCGACCTTCAGAATTGTGCGCGCGCGTTGATCGAGGCTTTTGACCAACCAGTTGGCGGTTTGCAGACATTCAATGAGATAGTTGCGGTCGTCGTCGGAGGATGCGGTTTTTGACACGCGCGCAAGATACTGGCGGTTGACGAGTACCCGGGGCAGCGTCTCGCTGTTGAGCTCGACAATCCAGCTGCCGTCGGGCGCTGGGCGAACGAGTACGTCAGGTACGACGGGCTGCACCTGGACGGAACCGAATTTCAGTCCCGGCTTCGGGTTGAGCCGCTTGATCTCCGTGATGATCTCGGCCAGCTCATCCATTTCCACGCCGGCCGCTTTGCGCAGGCCGGAAAGATTGTGGCTTGCGAGAAGATGCAGATTGTCCAGGAAGCTTCCGATCACCATATCGTAGCGATTCTGGTCTTTGAGCTGGAGCGCGAGACACTCAGCAAGCGAGCGTGCAAAAACGCCGGGTGGATCGAGCGTCTGCAAGCTGGCGAGCACGCGCTCAATCAGCTCAGGTGGAGCGCCGAGCTTTTCAGTGAGCGTGCCAAGATCAGCCGGCAGGTAGCCGGCCTCATCGACCATATCAATCAAGTATTGACCGACGATCCTTTCGGCGGGCTCTTTGAGAACGAGGGGAAGCTGCTCGCTCAAGTGCTGACGCAATGAGACATCGTTGGCGACGAAGGCCTCGATGTTGACTTCGTCACTTGATCCCGGCGCGCGCTGACGCAGCGAGGCCCAGCCGGATCCGCCTTGCTCGCCGCTAACGTCGGCGGGCGCTACGTCGGTAAAAACGTTCTCATAGTCTGAATCAAACGCGCCGTCAGGGTCCGCAGGCTTGCCAAGATCAAGCCAATTGTCATCTTTGGCCCCAGGTGGCTCCTCGGGTTTTACAAACTCGGAGGCCTCGCCATCCGCGTGCGCCCGGGTCTCAGCGTTCTCGTCGCGGTCCAAGAGCGGGTTGCGCTCTAACTCTGTTTCGACGAACTCCATCAGCTCAAGGTTTGATAGCTGCAGAAGACGAATGGCCTGCTGCAGTTGGGGTGTCATCACCAACTGCTGGCCCTGTCTCAGTTCCAGCTTCGTCGAAAGCGCCATTCGCCTAACCTACGCGTCCAAGCCTAGCTGACTATATGATAGCCGGAATTACTCAGCGCGCATTAGCGAACATGTCGCCAAGGTACACTCTGCGCACGTCATCGTTCGAAATGATTTCGTCCGGCTTACCTTGTGTCAGAACTTGACCATCGTAGATGATGTAAGCCCGATCGATTAGGCTTAACGTTTCGCGAACGTTGTGGTCGGTGATCAAAACGCCGATGCCCCGCTCGGTCAAATGGCGCACCAGCTCCTGAATGTCGCCGACCGCGATCGGATCGATGCCGGCAAATGGTTCGTCTAGCAACATGAACGAGGGACCCGAAGCGAGCGCGCGCGCAA
>JAUVPN010000182.1 GCA_030598645.1 Hyphomicrobium sp.
GCCACCGCCACGGCGTTTGCCGTGTGGCAGGCGACCCCATGGAAGGGGCACTCATCGCTTTCGGGCTGAAGACCGGTCACGATCCCGATGCCGCGCGAAAACAGAGAGCACATCTCGACAAAATACCGTTTGAGGCCAAGCGCCGACACATGGCGACGTTGCACCGCAGCGGCGGGGACGACGCCTTGATCGTCTGGAAGGGGCGCCAGCAAAACTGATCCTCATGGGATGGACGAGCGGAGGTCAAAGGGCGAGGTCGGACGCCGGCGGTTCCTTTTTCGTCTCGGGAATTTCGGTCATGGTCGCCTCGGTGAGCAAGAGCACGCTCGCGACAGAAACGGCATTTTCCAGCGCGATGCGCACCACCTTGGTCGGGTCGACGATGCCCTGCTCGACAAGGTCCACGTACTCGTTGCGCGCCGCATCAAACCCGTAATTGCCTTTGCCTTCCAGCATGCGCGCGACTACAACGCCACCATCCACGGCCGAGTTCTCAGCGATCTGGCGGGCCGGCGAAGAAAGTGCCCGCTTGAGGATCTGCACACCTGTGCGCTCATCCCCCTCTGAGGGTTGCTCCTCTTTGGCAACCGCATCCGTGCATCGCAGTAGGGCCAATCCGCCCCCAGGCACGATGCCCTCTGCGACCGCGGCCTTGGTTGAGCTGATGGCGTCGTCGAGTGCCTCCTTTCTTGATTTCATTTCGGGTTCCGACGGAGCACCGACGCGGATCACAGCGACACCGCCGGCGAGCTTTGCCAGACGTTCCTGCAGCTTCTCTTTGTCGTAGTCACTCGTCGCCTTCTCGATCTCGCGCCGGACCTGTTGGATACGTCCCTCGATCACCGAGCGTTCCCCACCGCCGCCAATTATGATCGTGTTGTCCTTGTCGACCACGACGCGCTTGGCTCGGCCCAACTGATCCAGACTCACGCCCTCCAGCTTCAGGCCGAGTTCTTCAGAGATCACCTGACCGCCACTCAACACTGCGATGTCCTGCAGCATGGCCTTGCGCCGGTCACCAAACCCCGGCGCCTTTACGGCACAGCTCTTGAGGACACCGCGTAGCTGATTGACGATGAGCGTCGCCAGCGCTTCCCCCTGGATCTCCTCGGCAACCACCAGTAAGGGAGAAGCTGCCTTGGCAACCTGCTCGAGCAGAGGAATGAGGTCCCTGAGAGAACTGATCTTCTTGTCGCAGATGAGGATACGGGGATCCTCCAGCACCGCCTCCATTTTCTCGGCATTCGTCACGAAGTATGGGGAGATAAAGCCGCGGTCGAACTGCATGCCTTCGACCACATCGAGTGTCGTCTCCGTGGTCTTTGATTCCTCGACGGTGATGACGCCTTCGTTGCCGACTTTTTCCATGGCCTCGGCTACAAGTTCTCCGATCGCTGCATCGTTGTGTGCCGAGATTGTTCCGACCTGTGCCTTTTCCTTGCGCTCTTTGACCGGACGCGACATTGCCTTCAGCGCATCGACCGCAGCCTTCGCCCCGCGATCGAGGCCGCGCTTGAGATCAATCGCACTTGCGCCAGCCACGACATTGCGTACGCCATCAGCGAGGATGGCATGGGCCAAAACGGTCGATGTGCTGGTGCCGTCGCCGACACTATCGCCGGTTTTTTCTGCAGCTTGGCGCAGCATTTGGGCCCCAAGGTTCTCATCGGCGTCCTTTAGGCTGAGCTCTTTGGCGATTGTCACCCCGTCGTTGCAGACAATAGGGGCGCCCCAGGTTTTCTGGATCAGAACCGACTTCGATTTGGGGCCCAGCGTGATGCGGATCGCGTCGGCCAAAAGCGTGGCGCCGTGCAGGATTTTCTCTCGGGCGGCGGAGCGGAACAGGACTTTCTTGTGTGCCATGTCGGGTGACCTCATTGAGGCGGTATATGGAAGGCTCCGCGCTTTAGCGAACTTGTGGGACGCAGTGGGTTTCGTCGATTCAATCCTTCTGCGCGCTGAGGCGGGGTCTGGCTTTGCGGATGGCCCCGACGTTACCACCAGCGGGCCGCAAAAAGCGCCTCTCGTCCAATCCGTGAGGGCTGGAAACCGAGCTCATCGAAAAGATCAAACAAGATATCCTGGGACTTGACTAGATCTTGTGAGCGCAAAATGCGGATCCGCCGTAAAGAGGCTAGCCAAAGAGCATTCGCTGTTTCGGCATGGGCTGGCGTTTTGTCATTGAATGAATCTCCCCATCCGAGGATTTGCATTGATCCGGCTCGCTGGCAGGCCATTGCCGAAGCGATCAGGCAGGTGGCGGCTCAACAGGCGGACTTCACATGATCAGAATCTTCACCAGCACGACGTAGATGGACAGGCTCGCAGCGTCTTGGATGATTGTGCATATTGGACCGCTTCCCAAGGCGGGATCTGAGCCGATGCCCTGAAAGACCCAGGGCAGCCCAAAGCCAACAAGCGCCGAGAGCGCTTCACCGCCAAGCACAGCAAGCCCCACGGCCGATGCGAGGGCCCAGTCACCAAAAACAAAGAAAAGCGCAACGCTTGATATTACGCCGAGCGATGCGCCTGTTGCTGCGCCGATCAACATCTCGTCGCGAAGCAGGGCGCTAATGGAGATGGTGTCTCTGGACAATCCGCGGACGGCCACGGAAACGGCCTGCGTCCCGATCGCGCCAGCGATGTAAACGAGTGCCGGCACAAAGAAAGCCACAGCAACATTGGCTGATATCGTCCGCTCAAACCCAGTCATCACAAAGATTACAAGAGACGATGCTGCCAAGCCAAAGACCAGCCAAGGAAGGCGGCGCCGGAACCGGTCGTGCAAAGGGGCGTCCAGTGCAATCTCGGGCCCATGCTCGTGAGGCGTAATACCCGCCAAACGCTGCAAATCCTCCATATGCTCGGCACGCAGGATCTTCATCAGGGCTTCGGGAGGTACCGCACGATGAACCTTTCATTCTCGTCCACGACCGGGACGGCGATCATCTCGAACTGCGTGGCAAGAACGGCAACCTGCTCCTGATCGTCCCCTCGCATCACGGCTTCATGCCGGGGCTCTAGTATCTCCTCGATCCGGCGGTCCCCATCCGCAAGCAGTTCGTTGATTCGCACGATGCCTTCGAGTTTACCTTCGGCGTTGGTCACAAAAACGGTATCGGCAGATTCGAATTTCTGTCCACGCAGGGAGCGAATGACGTCAGATACTAGCTCACCTTTTGTGGCGCGCGGGACACGCGTAACCATATGCGAAGCAGCGGTTTCCTTTTGCGCTCTTGCATCTGACTGACGAACGGGAGCCAGCTGTGTGCTTGATCGCGACATAAGCTTTCCCCTTATGGTTGGATCTATTAAGAAACGGTCGTGTCAGTGGACCAGCAGCGAACTTCCATTTTGAACTGCCAACGGCGAAGTGGTCCATGTTGGAATAGGGCTTTTTCGGTCCTGACGAGGGCCACGATTGCAGGAAAGAGGCGCAAGCCCGAAGCCTGAAGCGGACAGGGCGCAGGATCCGGAGAAGTCGCGCCTTGCCTTTTGACCGGTCCGACCAATGTTTGCTTTAGCTCAGAAGCAGACATTAGAGCGTGCTTCACGGACGTCCGCTTTACCCTCGAAAACAGACATGGGGCTGGTGAGTGAGCGTCCGCTAAGGGCCAATAGTGGGGATTGTCAGACAACAAGGGCCGATTCTTATCGAGAGCTGGCTCTCCGACCGCATAAGTAGCATCGATGGCTTATCTGATGTGACCAAGCTCGTTTGAGCCTGATCAAGGCCTAGCCCCTGTTCCTAGTGCAGGCTGCCCACCAGTTCGCAGCTCCCAATGGAGGCAATCGGGCAGCTCGAAAGAAAATTTAGGATTGATGATGTGGCCCGAAAGCTTGAGAAAATAGGCTGGCATCCTTTTTTGGAGCGCGTTTCGAAAGCCTTGCGAGGAAAGCATGCGGAAATCGACGTGACCTCGGTCAAGTTCGGTGACCAGATAGAGGCGGAATGGGTGCCGCTAATCGGCCTCACGTACGATACGAAGAGCGACATTGTTGAGGTCGCTGTGCAAGGTCTCGACCACCTGATCCGCAAGCTTCAGAAAGTCTTTGTCGAAGAAGAGGCCGGGCGGCTAACGAGCCTCGAAGTCATAGGTCCGGACGGAACTCAGCAGATCGTCAAGTTCAAAGATCCATTGATGCTCGGCGGTCCCGGCGGCTGAGCATAGGTCAGTCATTTTGGTTACGTCAGGAGTTCGCCCCCTAGTCCCGGCGTGCGCCTGCCGACCAAGCTTCGCGTTTTATTGTCCTCGTCCTAGGAGATAGACCACCATGCATGTAACGATGGAAAATGCCCGCGCTGCGATCGAGGCCGCGCGCAAAAAAGCAGTTAAGCTCAAGACAAAGATGTGCATCGCCGTCGTCGACTCCGGTGCCAACTTGAAGGCGTTTGTACGTATGGACGACGCTTGGGTCGGCTCGATCGACATCGCCATCAAGAAGGCGAGGACCGCGGTCTATTTTGGGATGCCGACGGGAGAGATCGGCAAGTTATCGCAGCCGAGTAATTCGCTTTATGGCATCGAGCACTCGAACGAGGGTTTGATCACGTTCCCCGGCGGTTTGCCGATTGTCGATGAGGACGGCGTTCTGATAGGTGCCATCGGAGTAAGTGGCAGCTCGGTGGAGAACGACCACGCCGTGGCCGAGTCCGGCGTCAAAGTTGTGGGCGTTAGCGACCTACCGGCACATCCCTGGCGGACGTGAACACGCCATATGCAACCTACGTGCGGTCCTCAATCCAAGCGCCCGACTTCATCCTAGAGGCCGATCGAATGTCCGCTTTCGGTCAGAAGCAGACATCGCCAGGGGCAGGCAGGCGCCCGTTGCGCCTAGTCGGGCAGTTTCGCCAACAATTTCTACAGTCCAAACGAGACGCCCAGAACGGTGAGAAGCATAACGGGATAGACAATTCGCGACCACCAATCGACATGCGCCATCAGCGCCGTATTTCTTGTGATCAGTGTGGTGGTTACCACCGTCTGCAACAGGCCGATGAAGACCATGAGAGTCGACAGCAGGATGAATTGGTCCAGTCGCGTAAAGTACGAGACCCGGGGCAGAAGATGCGCGACTGCAAATAGATAAGCGACCAAGGTCAGGAATGAGGTGGTGGCAATGCCAATGTTGGTACCAATCTGTGTCGGGTCAATCCATCGCGGTATCCATGACATGATTACAATCAGACAAAGCGGAAAGATAATCTTCCAAAAATAGTAATTTGTTCGCCGCTTTACATCGATCTCCATCAAGAAACCGGCTGCGCCCACTTGCCCCTCAAAGGGAACGTAGGGTTGCGGTCGCGCCTTCCAGGAAACGACGTCGAAATCGGGCAGCGAGAATTGCTTAGCAATCCCTGACCTTCTTCCATGTTCCTTCATCAGTGGAGTCAAGGCGACTTGCGACTCCAGAAGGCCGACAGCGATGATGTGGATCTTCAGGGTCTGGCGGTCCAGCGGAAAATCGCGGAGATCCAAGGGTTGCGAAAACCACCCCCAAACTTTCTGCCTTAAAGAGACATCTCCGTCGGGTGATATTTCGACGGTAGCGGGGAAAGAGCTCCATGCTTGCTGTTGATTGACGATAGTCAGACGCGGGGTCCAGATCCCCGTTGTTTCCCGAATCAAGGGTCCGGGACCTTTGTGCCGTAAGATGGGACTATTCCAATTGGCCTGATAGTAGACGCTCGCCGCGAAGTTCTGGTCGGCGGAATTCACGACATCGACCTCAATCACGTAGAAGAGAAAGTTAACTGTAGTTGGATCGCCCCAGACCGAATGTAGGTCTACATCTGGCGATGGTTCCTTAGGCGACGATTGGGTCTCA
>JAUVPN010000126.1 GCA_030598645.1 Hyphomicrobium sp.
ACGCGGCCTCCAAACATTGAGGGCGTTGGCGAGATCCGGCAGCGCGAACTCGTCAAAAATGCCCTGCGTATGAGGCCTGACCGCATCATCGTTGGCGAGGTTCGCGGCGAGGAGGCCTTTGACATGCTGCAAGCCATGAACACCGGTCACGAGGGTTCGATGACCACGATTCACGCTAACGCGACTCGGGATGCCCTATCCCGCCTTGAGCAGATGGTCGGCATGGCGGGCTTCCCGATGAGCCAGATAAGCATCCGGTCGCAGGTCGCATCGGCCATCAGCCTCGTCATCCAGCTGCAGAGGCTGAGTGACGGCAAGCGTCGCGTAACCCAGGTCAGCGAAATCACGGGCATGGAGGGCGACGTTGTCCAGACTCAGGACATTTACGAATTTGTGCGCTCTGGCGTCGACTCTGATGGACAGGTTCTTGGCGAACTGCGTGCCACCGGCATACGGCCTAAGTTCCTCGAGCAGCTCAATCTGGCCGGGTGCGGGGTGAGCAGCGATATTTTTGATCCCAGAAAGGCGCTGTGATGCTTCCAGATTTTGGGGTTCTTGTCCATCAGACCGGCTATTTCGGTCCAGTGGTCGTTTTTGCGATCGCCGCCTTTCTGGTGGCCGAGAGCTTGTTTCTGATTTGGGCTGACCGCCGCCGCAAACAAGGGAACATTAATCAACGTCTCAGCGTTCGGGCGAAAACCGAAAACGAGGAGGAGGCACTGTTCGAGTTGCGCCGCCGTCGGGGGCTGACCGCCGACGGACGTTTTCAGCTCCCCTTCGCCGCATTCAATCGCCTCGTCATGGAATCCGGCATTTCGATCCCTATCGGGCGTTTGATCTTTCTAATTGTCGTATCGTCGGCCACGGGAGGCTTCATTGCGTTTCAGTTCACGAGATCGCCTCTCGTGTCAGTTGCCGCCGCGGCTGTTCTTGGGCTCTTTGTTCCGATTGCCATGCTTTTCGTGATGCGTTCCCGCCGCTTAAAGTTGTTTGAGAGCCAGCTGCCCGAAGGCATCGACGTAATGGTGCGCAGCTTGAAGGCGGGACATCCCTTACCGGTAGCGATTTCGGTTGTCGCCCGCGAGATGCCGGATCCGATCGGCAGCGAGTTCGGAACCGTTGCCGACGAAATGACCTACGGGCTGGATCTTGAATCTGCGCTCATGAACATGCGGACGCGCGCTCCCCAGTCGGATCTTTCCTTCCTCGTCGTCGCAATTTCCATACAACAGAAAACCGGCGGCAATCTTGCAGAGATCCTCGCCAATCTGTCGCGCATGGTGCGCGAGCGGTCACGCATGCGCCGCAAGATCCACTCGCTCTCGTCCGAGGGCCGCTTCTCAGCGATAGCACTGAGCATTATCCCTGTTTTCCTATTTGTTTTCATCTCTCTAACCACGCCAAGCTATTTCAAAGAAGTCGAAAACGACCCGGTTTTCACATACACCATCTATCTCGCTATCTGCTTGTGGGCACTCGGTGTTTTTGTCATGCGCCGTATGGTGAACTTCAAGATCTGAAGAACGGAGCCGTTCGATGGTCAATTCTGTTTTAGAGCAATTGTTCGCCAATGGGCCAACCCAGCCGCTGCATGTGGCAGCTCTGGTTTCGGTATGCGTGTTCCTGCTCGCACTTTTGGCCGCAGCCGTGATCCGGGACCGGAATGCTATCCGGCGCCGCACCAATGCTACGGTCCCTCCCAGTGCGGGCGGCGGTGACAACCGCTCCATCCGCTACGTTGAGGAGACTCGGGTTTCCGCATTGCTCGAACGTGCGTCTCAGCTGTTTGTGCCCACAAAACGCGAAGAGATCACGACCCTCCGCAAGCAACTCGTACGGGCAGGATTTCTATCGCTAAGCGCTATTCCGATCTATTACGGGGTTCGCGTCGTCGTGGCAGCCAGCCTGCCGATCTTGTTCTTTATGCTATCTCATCTGCTCTCCTTAGAGGTTCCTGGCTTTCTTCAATTAGTTTTCGCCGCAGGGCTCGTCGTCGTAGGCTTGATTGTCCCTTCCATACTGCTCGACTGGCGCCGCGGAAAGATGCGCGAACGTTATAGCCACACTTTCCCAGACCTCATGGATCTCCTCGTCGTCTGCATTGAGTCCGGACAGAGCCTGAATGGGGCTATCGAGCGTGTTGGAAAGGAGATCGTGCAGTCATGCCCAGAATTCGGCGCGAACCTGCATCTTGTGAGCCTCGAATTGCGTGCCGGACGCACTCTCACGGACGCGCTAAACGGCCTTTTCGAGCGGACAGGCGTTGAGGAAATCAAGAGCCTCAAGGTCCTTCTCAAGCAGTCTGAAGAACTCGGGGCAAGCATCGCCAGAACCCTGAGGGTCTACAGCGATGAAATGCGTGACAAGCGTTTGATGCGCGCTGAGGCTAAAGCGCACGCTTTGCCGGTAAAGATGACACTTCCTCTCGGTTTATTCATTTTTCCAGTGGTCCTGATGGTTGTGATGGTACCCGTCGTGATCCGAATCATGAATGCTTTCGAAGGAATGTAAGCGCGGCAATAAGGGGGCAAGTCGGGCGGTGGCTATGAAGGCGGCTAAACACTTAGCGGCTGTTGTTGCCGTGGGCTGCGCCCTCTGCATTGGAGGCTGCGCAGGGCTGCACGCAGACAAGGAAGGGTTGTCCGCTCTGCCTGCGCCATCCGATCAGCGGCCTTCCGACGAAGGGGTAATGCAGGGCCAGAGGCACTTCGTAGCCGGCGACTACGGACTGGCAGAACGAAATTTTCGGACCGCCGTTGAGGTGAACCCCGGAAGCGGGCCTGCTTGGCTTGGGCTGGCGGCGTCCTACGACCGGCTTTCGCGTATTGACCTCGCTGAACGGGCCTATGAGCATGCTATGAAGTTAGATGGCCGCACACCGACCCTGCTTAACAATATGGGCTATCACTATATGCTTCGCGGTCGCTTCGGTGCGGCAAAGTCGACATTGCAAGAAGCCGCACGCCTCGATCCCGACAACGCCTTCATCCAAGGCAACCTAGTGCTTCTGGCGAACTGGAAAACAGGCGAGCGTCACCCCGACGACATCCCGAGGCGGCGCTGAAAAGTTATCTCGACCAAAATGCGAACGGGTTCATCACGTTGATTGTTTCCGGCGGTGGTGTTGAGTTCCGTCGGGGCCGCCTTCTTCATATACTGGCACGCCAACGCTAAGTGGACAGCTAGCTGGTGAGACACTTAGGCATCTCTTGGCAGCGCAAAACTGTGCTTCAGCCCAGCCGGTAGGACTTGCGCCAGCATATAAAGGCCAGCCTGGCTACTGGCCAAAGCACGATGCTGACAAAGATGGGATTGCTTGAGAGCCTTGGCCGCGTCGAAAGAGGTCCTACTCCCCGTACGGTCGCTTTGCTCCTTGAGCGGAGATGTCCGCTTGTAAAGCCCCCTGGCTATGGGCCACTTCTGAGTAGAGTTTCTGGTGCCGGTGGTCGCATGTTCAGGGCTTGATGTGGGCGGACATCGGGAAAGACCCCAATGCCCCGCTCGCGCTTCTTGCGGTCAATCGAGATCCAGAGTTCCCAGCGCTTCGTCCCTTTGGCCGTTACGATCAATCTCAGGCCGCCACCGTCTTTATATATGCCTGGCCGATTACTCGCCCTCACCTTGCGAGCCGTGAGCAGTTCCTTCGCCATCGCCACCCTCAACCCCACTTTTGGACTGGAGCTTTGGGGTACATTCAGGATTCAACAGATGAAACGAGCGCAGGGTTTTATCGTGTGGAACAGTGACTTGTGATGCAGAGAGGAACAATCAGAAATAAGGGGCTGGCGGAGGGAGAGGGATTCGAACCCTCGAGACGGTTGCCCGCCTACACGCGTTCCAGGCGTGCGCCTTCAACCACTCGGCCACCCCTCCTGTGCGCTCCTACGCGAGAAGCGGCGCACTATACCTTTATGTTTTGGGAGCGCAACAAAGTGCCACTCAGGATGTCACACTGACGAGCAGATTACGGCCGTTTGCTTCCTGAATAACAATCATTTCAATTACTTCGCCGCGCAGTAGGTCGGGACATTTGGACAGACTTCATTAACTAGAGACGTGCTATCCATCCAAAAGTTATCGCGTACCCAATCTTCGCCCATTCTTGTGGTTAAACCCGGAGCGTTTTTAGTCGGGGTGTGGCCTGGATCACTGGCCAAGCGAACTCCGACCCGCGAAAATGGGCGTCATCTTAGATCTGGATTTGTATCCTGGGAGGTAAAGACGTGAGTCTGAATAGGGGGAAACTGGCCGTCCTAGCTGCCGCCGCGGCAATCCTGACGCTCACCGCACCAGTTGCTGCTGGAAACCCGTTTTCAAGTCTCGTCGGCACTTGGTCCGGGAAGGGCACCGCGCGCCTCGACGGAGGGAAGCGCGAACGGATATCTTGCAAAGGATATTATTCTGGCAAGGGCGCCAAGGTCCTGCGCCTCAACATTATCTGCGCCAATCCCTCAACCAAGGTACAGCTGCGCTCGGTCCTCAGCTATTCAAAGGGGCGCGTCTCCGGCACCTGGGAAGAGCGCAACTTCAATCAGTCAGGCACTATTTCCGGCCGCTTGACCGAATCTGAAATGAGGTTGTCCATCAATGGCGACGCTCTCAAAGGGTTCTTGAAGATGGAGTTTGGGAAATCGAGCCAGACCGTCTCAATCTCCACCAACGGCTCTGTGCTGCGCGGCATGAACATCAACTTTGCCCGCACGAGCTAAGACCCAGCCGGTTGGGCCTATAGAGCGATGCACTGGTGCCACACCAATCGCGCCACCTGGCCGCTACTCCGTGAGACATGAAACAAACATGGTATCGTGGCCCGACCCAGCTGTCTGGAAACCGGCCACAATCGCCAGGTAACGTTATCCTGGCCGGAGAACTTCATGATCCATCACCACTTCATCGCCGCAGCCTTCCTTACACTTTTCAGCTTCGGTATTGCGGCTAGTTCAGCCGAAGCCGGCTCGCGCTATCGTGCTGGTCCCATAATCGGCTATGTCACAGCGCACAGTCATTATGGCAATGGCTCGGTGCGCGGTCCTGTCCGTGATACACGGGTAGGTCGTCAGGTGCGCCTGCCGCACGGAACGTGGGTATACTGCCGGACGAGTTGCTCGGAGACGCTGCGAGTGCAAACCGTCGATATTTTCGGCGACGGTCAAACCTTTGCAGGGTACGGCACGCTGCAAAACGAGTGCGGTGTCTTCGGCTGCCTTACGTGGGAACGTTCCTTCTAAGACCTGGCGTTCCAATCACGCATAATAAGTGCCAGAGCTTCCCGTGATGAATGGATTCGTGCGGCGCTCCTGACCGATCGTACTTGTAGGCCCATGCCCACAGATGAATGTGAATTCATCGCCGAGAGGCAGAAGCTTGGTGCGAATCGCCTCGATGAGCGCAGCATGATCACCGTAAGGAAAATCCGTGCGGCCGATTGAGCCCTGGAAAAGCACATCGCCGACAATGGCAAAACGCTGATCTCGATTGACGAGCACGACAGAACCTGGGGAGTGGCCAGGACAATGCAGCACATCGAAAGAATGGCCGCCAATGGTAACCGTGTCGCCCTCTTCCAGCCAACGGTCCGGCGTAACCGGACGCGCCTCCAGACCGTAAGCCTGTCCCTGTGCCTCAAGCGCCTCGAGCAATGGGCGATCGGCCTCATGCGGGCCTTCGATGCACACACCGAGCCGTTCTTTTAGCTCCGCGGCGCCAGCCGCATGGTCTATGTGGCCGTGGGTGAGCAGAATCTTCTCCACCTTCATGCCGACCTCAGCAATGGCTTTCTCTATGTGATCGAGGTCGCCACCAGGATCGATGACGGCACCAATCTTGGACGCCGGATCCCAAAGCAACGTGCAATTCTGCTGAAAGGGAGTGACGGGCACGATCGCGGCTTTCAAGCCCGCGTCTGCCTCACTTTCAAGCTTGGCGGCATCAGACATTTCAATTCAATTCCATCTTGTTGGCTTCCTCCACATTCACCAATAGCGGAGTTGGCGCGAGACGGCCAGACCGGCATAATTAGGCGCGTGTGAAACTTTCGCGGGGCGACCAATGATTGTACGGCTCTCCAAAGCACTGCTGGTCCTAATGATTGGTCTCTTCGCACTGTTGGCCGGCATCAATAACATCATAGACTACAATACCAACTTCACCTTCGTGCAGCATGTGATGTCGATGGACACGACATTTCCGGACAGCGCGCTCAAGTGGCACGCTGTCACCAATCCCGTCCTACACCATGCAGGTTTTGGGCTCATAATTGCGTTAGAACTTGTCACGGGCATCACGTGCTCTTGGGGGGGGCTGCGCTTGTGGGGCTCGCGGCTTGCACCGGCTGCAGATTTCAATGAATCTAAACAAGGGGCGACCCTCGGTCTAGTTTGCGGATTCTCATTGTGGTTCCTAGGGTTCATGGTCATCGGCGGCGAGTGGTTCCAGATGTGGCAGTCAGAATCATGGAACGGCCAGCAGAGCGCATTCCGCTTAACCGCGTGCATTGGGATTGTCTTGATCTTCCTCAACCAAAAGGACGACGAGCTTGCCTGAACAAGCTTTGAGTGGAACTTCTGCAGCATGCGTCCCCGGCAGCGTCGTGGCAGTGGGCCATGCGGGCAGCGTGCTCTTGATAGAAGTGGCAACAGGGCACGTGATCTGGGAACGCGTACTGGCCGACATTCCGGGCGCTTCGGTGTGCGATGGCCAGCCCATCGATGTGCACCTTACCGCGTCCCGTGTGATTGCAGGCGCGATGGGTCATGTTTTTGCCTTGGGGCTGGAGGACGGATCTGTGTTTTGGCACGTTGACCTTCGCCGCCGCGGCGACGGCGCGACGCGCATCGCTACTGAGCGGAACTAAACAATGCGTCTCCTAATCGCAGGGTGGCAAGGTCAAGTTGCACGGGCATTGGTGGAGGCAGCGCCCGCATGCCCTGACGTAAAGGCGTGCGCGGTCGGCCGCGCGGCGCTGGACATCTGCTCGGCACGCTCCATCGAACGGGCACTCTCGGACATCAATCCCACTCTGGTGATCAATTCAGCTGCTTACACTGCCGTTGACCAGGCGGAAACGGAGGTGGAACGCGCATATGCGCTCAACCGCGACGGGGCTCGCCTGTTAGCGCAGGCATCAGCACGGCGAGGCATCCCTATCATTCACATATCGACTGACTACGTCTACGACGGGAACAAGCACGATGCTTACATCGAAGACGATCCGACGGAACCGGTAACGGTCTATGGGCAGTCCAAGCTTGAGGGTGAAAATGCTGTTAGAGAGGCTAACCCGAAGCACGTTATTTTGCGCACGGCTTGGGTTTTCAGTCCTTCAGGGCGCAACTTCGTAAAGACTATGTTGAGTAGCGCGGCAGAACGCGAACGCGTTAGCGTCGTTAACGACCAGCACGGTAATCCGACATATGCACCACATCTTGTCGAAGCAATACTGAACCTTGCGCGCAAGCTCGGCGTAGCAACAGACAGTGCAGCACCTTGGGGCGTCTATCATGCCGCTGGTGCGGGCACGACGACATGGTACAAGATGGCGGTTGAAGTGTTTC
>JAUVPN010000056.1 GCA_030598645.1 Hyphomicrobium sp.
CCTGTCGTGGAGTCGGCCACTTGTATCTTAGCTTCGGAGGTATACTGCGCCTGCGTTCTCGTCAGTATTCCAAAGGTGATGGCGCCGGCGCCAATACCCATTAATAGCAAAAGCGGCAGGGCCCGGCACACGCTGCGCCAAGTTGTTGAATTATTGTTGTCGTCCGGAGAAACCGTATTCATTAGTACGCGCACCATTCAAAGCAAGCGCTAAGACTTGCTCCAATTTAGAGCGCTTACTGGTAAGGATTTCCTTAAACGTGCCTCACAAAGACAATCTCTAACCATACGTTAACAAGTTGGAACCGGATCGGGAGTCCCCGGTAGAAGTCTGTCGACTTCCCCCTCGATACCCCGGCGCTCCACGCCATTATTCAATTCCTAGCAAATGATTATCGAAAGCACGGCCTGGGAACGATGCCATGGTCAGATGCGTGTGGCCTGGCGTCTCTGTCTGCAAAACGCCCATCCCGGAGCTCAACGCAAATTCAGACTTGGAAATACCGGCGAGGCCACAGCCATCTGCCAATTGCGTTTCGCCAATGACTCTCGCTCGCTCAGTATCGACGTATACAATGCGCCCAGCGCGAGGGGCGGAAGCCGCAAGCACGCGCCCGTCACCACTTATAGCCACGGAACCGATGTAACCGGAAAGCTCAACACCCAGCGGGCTGGCCGGTTCAAGGATGCGCAAAGGCGAATCTACGCTCACTTGGCCGATTAGTTCCGGCGACTCGGCGGCAGAGCCTTGCCACTGCCCGCCAAACCAAACCACTCCATGCGCATCTGCCGCGATGTGACGGATCGAGAGCTTGTGCAGCGTCTGTTTCTGCTTGTGGCGGGCAAGCAGCACGCCCGTCGCACTGTCAATGAAGACCAGTGACGGCTGCATGGTTTCGAGATTGAGCTTCTTACGCCCGGTCTTCACGTCTGTCTCAATACCACCGTTGGCAACCGCGAGCGTCTTACCATCCGGGAGCATGATCACTTCGTGCGGTCCAACCCCATACGTCGGCAATTCACCGACACGTGCGAAACCACCAGTCGCATTGTAGATGCCGAGCAGCCCTTGACGCGTGTCGTTATCGTGCTCGGTGGCATAAAGCAGCCTACCGTCGGCGGAAAATGCACCGTGACCATAGAAGTGTCGGTTTGTCGGTGTCGCAAAAAGCGTCGGCTGTCGGCGACCATTCACGTCGAAGGCTAGCGCGAAGGATCCCGGTCGGCGCGCAAAAACCACAGCGATTCCTCTCTTGCGATCGAATGCAATATCGTGGCCGCGACCTTCCAGCGGAATTTCGCGCAAGATCATCCCGTCCAAGGTCAGGATCACAACCGAGTAGCTTCCATCCGACCGGCGGCTGGCTGCAATGAGATCGCCTACCTGAAGGTCGCCGTCCTCCGCCTTGCTTTCAAACCTACCCGCGAAGGCACGCGGACTGGAGGACAGCGCAAACGCCGTACCAATCAAAAACTCTCTTCGATCAATCGCCATCGAGCTCGTTAAATCCAATTGTCAGAGCTGCCACCGGAGCAATCTTCCGCTCAATCAACTTGCGAATCCCTTCGACTTGAAAGCGGAGAAAGCGTAGATTGCGCTCACGATCGAGATGTTTTTGCCCGTCCGCAAACGACCTCACCGCCGCCGGCCCTTCGCGGGCGCTCCTGTGAAAAGCGCCCATGATCCATGGGTTCATCCAATCCTCGGTCGCGGGGATGTAATCAGACAGGTTCATCGCCAGGTAGAAGCGCTTGCAGGATTTAATTGAGCGCTCGAAGTAAGCCGCGCTAAGCCCTGCATGCAAGAACGGCAGCCTTAGCGTCCTTCCAGGTTTAGACTGCGCCACGATCATCGGCATGATCTGGCGGTCCTGGATCAATTGCAGACCCGTAACCAATGCGCGCACAAGCGCAGCGGCTGCCTCTGTCGATGACTTGTACTGGGCATTATCCGCATCCGGATCGAGCATCTTCTCACGCCAGCCATTAGTCCCGCTCCACCCCAAGACGGTTTCTCGCGCAATAGTCTCCAAGTTAATCGCGATGCTGTGGGCGAGGCGGCAACGGTAGCGACCATCCTCGTTGTCCGACAGGATCGAATTCTTCTTACTAGTCAACAGAACTTCAAGAGCGGGCAGCCCTTGAACCGCAACACTCTTTTTGGCGAGCAATTCGGGGGCCAGCACTTCTGCATCGCGCCGTACCAGAAGTTTGCGTAGTTGTCGTTCAACAGTACGACGCGGGTCGGGAGAAAAGTTGAAGCGTTCCGCGCGCGCGTCTTCCCCCATCGGACCTAGGCGCAGGAAATCCACACCAGCCCACGCGAGTACTGTCTGCTTGAAATGATCCCGGACTGCGATCAATTGTCCCGCCGAGCGTTCACAGACCTCACCAAGCGATGTGGCTAGCTTTGATGTTGCCGACTCCAGTTTTTCAAAACCGGGCAAGACATAGTCATCTATTGCCCGCTCATTGAGTTCAGCAAACGGCTGCGCTGCAAGAGCTGTGGCTTGGACTGCTACAGAAACAAGGACTAAAAGCGAAATACATACGGTTGAAAGGCCTCTTGGCAGCCGCAATCTCACTAGAGGCTTCCAGATTCTGGACTGGTGCCGTGAGATTCTGCGCTCCAGAGCGGCGCGCCTACCGTTTGTTGAAGCAATAAATACCATTATGCCAGCGATGCTCCATCCTCGCGGCTTGTTGATGGCACCGGCGGCAAAATGTTTCTTGACTATTGAAGTCATAAAAGATCTTGATCGCGCTCAAATTGCACGCATATGCCGTTTGATGTCTTCCCCGCGTAGTAACGCACAGGCTCAACGCGGAAACTTAGGACCAGCCCCTCGGCACCAGAGTTACCTGACGCCCAAATAAGAGAATGATCCATACGCGACGAATGGGATACATGGATAATGCGCAGAAATTTTCGCGCCGCAGTAGCAGTCGTGCTATTGGGCACAACGTGCACGTTGGCCGCCGCCGAAAAGGCGTCTAACGTGAGCGCGATCGCAAACACCTATGCGGACATCGCCGAGGCAGGTTATTCAGATTCGCTCGGCGCCGCGCGCAAGCTCAAGACAGCAATTGATCGGCTTATCGCAGAGCCGAGCCAGGACAGCCTCACGGCAGCGCGTCAAGCCTGGCGCGCCGCACGGATTCCCTACATGCAGACCGAAGCCTTCCGCTTCGGCAACCCCATCGTCGATGACTGGGAGGGCAGGGTCAACGCGTGGCCGCTTGATGAGGGGCTCATCGACTACGTGTCGGCAGAATACGGAGATGAGTCGCCTGAAAACGATCTCTATATCGCCAACGTCATCGCCAGCAACAAGATCAAGATCGGCGGAAAAGAACTGGATACCTCCAAGATTACCAAGGAACTCTTGGCCACTGATCTGCAGGAGGCCGGTGGTGTGGAATCGAATGTTGCCACCGGCTATCATGCCATTGAATTCTTGCTTTGGGGCCAAGATCTCAACGGCACAGGACCAGGAGCAGGCAATCGGCCCGCAACCGACTTCGATACTAAGATCTGCACTGGCGGCAACTGTGAGCGTCGAGCGGAATACCTTGCCGTAGTGACAGATCTGCTGATCGACGACCTCGCCTGGATGACGAAGCAATGGGGGCCGTCAGACCCTGCGAGGAAGGCCCTGATGGCTAAAGGCGACAAGGCGGCGCTCGTTGCCATCTTCAAAGGCCTTGGCAGCTTATCCTATGGCGAGTTAGCTGGCGAGCGCATGAAGCTCGGTCTGCTGATCCACGATCCAGAAGAGGAGCACGACTGCTTTTCAGATAACACCCACAATTCGCATTACTTTGATGTCAAAGGCATCAAGAACGTCTACCTCGGGAACTACACGCGAATAGACGGGTCTGTGGTCTCAGGCCCAAGCCCCTCCGATTTAGTGCACGCGACGTTGCCGCAGTTAGACAAGAGCATACGCGCCGCTATTGAGGAGTCGATGACGCGCATGGGTGCGATCGTTAAACGTGCTGAAAGTGGGGAGGCCTATGATCAAATGATCGGCGAGGACAACACTGAAGGCAACGAAACGGTCAACGCTGCTATCGGGGCGCTCATTGCCCAGGCCAAGGAGTTCGAACGGGCCATTGCGGCTCTCAATCTGGCAACAATCCAGTTTGAAGGTTCTGACAGCCTACAGGAGCCGGCAAAGGTCCTGTCGGAGTAACAGTCGGGTACGGCCAGCCAACAGCGCTCTTTCGACCAGAAATAGATCGTCCAGCTGGACATGTTGAACGCACAAGTCACAAAAGAGAATGTCGCAAAATTCGCGCATGTTACTAGGACTACCGGTCCTTATCTTCACGGGGCTGCTGGCAATGTGTCTAGCAGGCGTCACGAGCACCATTGTTGCAGGCAAAGATATGCTCAAACCCGACCAGCGGGCTCGCGCAACATTTTCGCCTAAGATCGAACCTGGAGAAGAAAACCCAGGCGGTAGCGCCACGACGCGCAAAAGCCCCAACACGCGCGACGCATTCTCTCATGCGTCAAACGGGATCGGCTTTGAGGGCGAGGCAAAGTTCAAAGTGGGTAACGCCATCTTTCGCAAGTTATGGGTGTCGGCGCCCGCCTCAACAAAAAGTTCGGATGGTCTTGGACCGTTGTTTAACTCACGCTCCTGCCAGAGCTGTCACTTCAAGGATGGACGCGGCCATCCACCCACAGCCAATTACCCTGATGACACGGCTGAATCCATGCTTCTACGTCTCTCAATCCCGCCAGAAACGGCTGCACAAAAGAAACTCTTGGAAGAACACCGCGTCAACTCGATAGACGAGCCCACCTACGGCGGACAGCTGCAGGATTTTGCAATCCAGGGGCACGATAGCGAGGGACAACTGCAGATCATGTATGAAGACGTGCCTGTGACTCTCGGTGATGGAAGTACGGTGACGCTGCGAGAGCCGACCTATTCAGTCACGAACCTCAAATACGGCCCCCTACACCCCAAGACAATGATGTCACCGCGTGTCGCACCGCCCATGATCGGGCTAGGATTGATCGAGGCTGTCCCTGAAGCTCAGATTGTCGCTAACGCCGATGCAGTCGACAAGGATGGCGACGGCATTTCGGGGCAAGCAAACAAAGTATGGTCTCTCGAAGCGGGGCGACCAATGCTTGGCCGTTTTGGTTGGAAGGCTGGTGCCCCGACAATTCGCGAGCAGAGCGCCGCCGCGTTCTCCGGCGACATCGGCATTTCGACACCGATCCTTCAGCAACCGTCGGGCGATTGCACGGATGCGCAGAACTTTTGCCGCAAAGCCCCCAACGGCAATACGGAACGCGACGGCGGTTTTGAAGTTGGCCCGACGCTCTTCGAGCTCGTCACGTTCTACGCGCAAAATCTCGCTGTGCCATCCAGACGCAATATGGACAATACCAACGTCGCAAAGGGCAAAGAGTTTTTTCATCAGTTGGGTTGCGCATCCTGCCACCGGCCGACATTCGTAACTGGCGAGGTAGACGGTCAACCGCATCTCAGCAACCAGCGTATCTGGCCCTACACAGATCTGCTGCTTCATGACATGGGCGAAGGTCTTGCTGACCACCGTCCCGAGGGCAGCGCTAACGGCCTGGAATGGCGAACGCCTCCGCTATGGGGCATTGGTCTGACGGAGACCGTAAGCGGTCACACGTACTTCTTGCACGATGGACGGGCACGCAATCTTGAGGAAGCGATCCTGTGGCACGGTGGAGAGGCGCAGGCGGCGCGCGACGGCTATGCGGCGTTATCAAAGGACGACCGAGATGCGCTGATTTTGTTTGTTGAGTCCCTGTAACAAGAAGGGGCGGCATCGGGATAGCCGCGCAGTTATCAATTACTAGCAGAATATTCAGCTGCCTCGCGGAATTCGCGGATCGCTGCTAAACCACCGAAGGCTGCCAGGCTTAATCGATCAAGTACCAGCGCCGCCCACGAGGATTTACTAGGATGAGTGACAAAGGACCCGCACTGCCGAATTGGACCCCAAGGGCTATGAAAAACCGGCTTGGCTTTCCCATTTGTGTTTTGGCACTCCTTATTGCCTCGCAGCCATCGCTTGCTCAGCAAGGCCAAGAGGGCATGGAGCCAAAGGAAGGCGTGGAAGCCGGCCCACCCTCGCCCCTTGCGGACCCGTACGAGCCGGATCCTGGCGACCCTGATCCGTTCGCATCAGAGGATGCGCCCGGCGAAGAGCCAGGCCCACTCAATCCTGCAGACAATTGATAGCCACGGGCATCTCGACCGTCATCGACGCCCTTTACTGACGGATTCCTTCGATGTCGAGTGTCATGTCCACCACCTGCGAAGCTGGTCCCAAATCGTAGTCGATCCCAAAATCCTTTAGCGCAAGTTGCGTTGTCCCGGTAAAGCCCTGCCGATATCCGCCCCATGGATCCTCGCCACCGCCCACGGGGGTGGCCGCAATCTCAATCTCCTTGGTCACCCCGTGTAAGGTCAGCTTGCCGGTGATCGTGGCAGCATCACCGTTCAATTTGACCCCCGTGCTTTCGAAGGTCGCGGTTGGATAATTTGATACATTCAGGAAGTCCTTGCCGCGAAGATGTTTGTCACGCTCCGCGTGGTTGGTGTTCACACTTTTAGTATCAATTTCGACCTTCACCGTCGAATTCTCCGGCTTTTTCGCGTCAAACGTAAATGTTCCATTGAAGTCGTCGAACCGGCCGGTCAGCCAGCTAAACCCCAAGTGCTTGATGCGGAAAGTAATCGAAGCGTGGGAACGATCGGTATCAATTACAAAGGTTTCTGAAGCAGCGGAACTCGACAAGGCAAATGCGCCCGCGAGAAATGTCGCAAGAAAGGTCAAAGGAACAAACTTCATGGAACTGGCTCCGTCTGCGGTTACAATCGGTTGGCGGGGGGACCGGACCACATGCGCACCAGGATGCGACTGCGGTCAATGAAGTGGTGCTTGAGGGACGCGGCTGCGTGCAGCACAACGACAGCTATCATCAAATAGGACAACATCTCGTGGACTTTGCCTGCTGGCGTCTCCAGTCCTGGGTCTTGGATAAGGGCTGGCACTGAGAACCAGCCAAAGACATCGATGGGCCGCCCGCCCGAAGTCGATATCAAGTACCCGCTCAGCATGATGGCGAGAAGCAAAGGGTAGAAGCCCCAGTGAACAACGGCCGACGCTTTACGTTCAAATGGAGATAGCTCGAAATCGTCTGGCTTAGGGTTCATCAATCTCCAGAAAAAACGCAGCATCAGAAGAAAGAGCAGAAGCATGCCGACACTGCGGTGAATATCCGGCGCAGTAACGTACCATGGGCTATAGTAATTGAGGGTCACCATCCACAGCCCCAACGCAAACAATCCAATGACGCCAACCGCCATTATCCAGTGCGTGAGGCGCGTAACGACACCGTAGCCAGAATTTGTATCTCGGATAATCAATGGGTGCTTTCGGGTTCTCTGGTGGTGGAACTTCGACCTTGAGATGTAAATCGCCAAGGACCAGCGTCAAGTGGCGTGGCCTTCCATTAAGGACCAGCGAGGGAACTCTGCCGAAGTGCGGCTATCTAAACCTAGGCCCTAAAGACAAACATTCGGAATAGATCCGTAGGCGCCCGGAATATTTCCTCTCCTTTAGAAAACCCGGCCTCGCAGGCAAGCGCAACCCAATCGCTACCCGTTTCGGGAAGGTCGCACGAGCGTACATGCTCAAGTGCTAAATCCAGTTCCTTGGAAGTACATGCCTTCCAGGTTCCACGTGCAAACTGTTCAAACCGATCCAAATAGGCTGGCAAGTTCTCGCCATCCGCCAACGTCGGCTCGTAAATAGCGAAGACACCGTCCGCTGCGACCAATTTGCGGATATCGCGCATCAGCGCGCGCTTTCCTAGCGTGGTGAGATGATGAAGAGAGAGGCCAAACCAAACGATATCACGTCTGTGTGACCGATCCCGCGCCACATCTACGAAGTCTGCATGCTCCAGCTTGATCTCACAGGAGAGCACATCGAGGTGACGTTTGGCCAACTCAAGAGCCGGCAACGAGAGGTCCACACCGTGGTATTGCACGATCTGCGTACCTTTGAGCGCGTCAACGATGCCGCTCGCATCTCCGCAGGCTAAATCCAGAAGTCGGAACGGCCGCGCCATCTCTACGCTCAGAAATCGGTTGAACTCTCGATAAACATCGGCGCCCGAAAAGTAGTCGTTGTCGACAATCTTCCGGTAGAGGGTCCACTGCTGCTGGAATATCTCTAACTCCGGCCTTTCTGCACTTCCCTCCATGAGTTCGCGTTGCTGAATATCAACCACGATAGATCCTTGTCCTCATACCGACTATGCGAAATCCAACCTGCCACACTCTGGAACATGAACGCAGATGCGAACGACGATTCGTAGCATCAGATATAGTTTCCGCACGTGCTGCGGCAGCGCGACTCCGACCCCGACTTTGTCGATAGTTCATACCAAGCGGGCTACCACTGAAACGAACTCACCGATCATAGTCCCAGCTTCTTCTTCAAGATCTCGTTGACAGCTTTTGGGTTCGCCTTGCCACCGGACGACTTCATGACTTGGCCGACGAACCAACCTAGCAGGTTCGGTTTCACTTTTACCTGTTCAACCTTCTCGGGGTTAGCGGCAATGATCTCGTCAACTGCCTTCTCGATCGCGCCTGCATCTGTGACCTGCTTCATCCCACGCTGCACGACGATCTCACTAGGGTCGCCCCCTTCGGACCAAACAATTTCGAATAGGTCTTTGGCGATCTTGCCTGAGATAGTGTCTGACGTGATTAACGCAACAATGGAACCAAGCTGTTCCGCTGAAATTGGAGAAGCCTCTACAGATAGCCCTTCTTTGTTGAGACGCCCGAATAACTCGTTAATCACCCAGTTGGCGGCGAGCTTGCCATCGCGGTTCTCTGCGACCCGCTCGAAATACTCTGCCGCCTCCCGCTCCGCGACCAGCACGCGAGCGTCATACGCTGACAGGCCATAGTCTTTCATGAAACGCGCACACTTCTCATCAGGCAACTCGGGTAGGTCGTTCTTGAGCTTCTCGACGTAGGCCATCGTCAACTCAAGCGGCAAAAGATCCGGATCTGGGAAGTACCGGTAGTCGTGCGCTTCCTCCTTACTGCGCATCGAGCGCGTCTCGCCCTTGACGGAGTCAAACAGTCGCGTCTCCTGATTTATGCTCCCTCCGTCCTCGATGACGTCGATCTGGCGGCGTGCCTCAACTTCTATTGCCTGCCCAATAAAGCGAATAGAATTGATATTCTTAAGCTCGCAACGAGTGCCCAGCTTTTCGTCGGGTTTGCGCACCGATACATTCACGTCGGCGCGCAGGTTACCCTTCTCCATATCCGCGTCAGACGTACCTAGGTAGCGCAGGATAGTACGCAACTTCGACACATAGGCTTGCGCCTGTTTGGCTGAGCGCATGTCGGGCCGTGAGACGATCTCCATCAGTGCAACGCCGGAGCGATTGAGATCAACGTATGAGTATTCAGGGTGCTGGTCGTGAATTGATTTGCCCGCATCCTGCTCCAAATGAAGCCGCTCGATGCCCACTTTCATGGTCTCACCGTCGACGTCGATCTCAACCTCACCTTCCCCGACTATTGGCTGTTTGTACTGACTGATCTGGTAGCCCTGCGGCAAGTCGGGATAGAAATAATTCTTCCGATCAAACACACTCTTTAAATTAATGGCCGCCTTGAGCCCCAGCCCTGTGCGCACGGCTTGCGCGATGCATTCGGAATTGATCACCGGCAACATCCCGGGCATCGCCGCATCGACGAGCGACACATGGCTGTTGGGCTCCCCACCAAACGCGGTCGAGGCACCGGAAAAAAGCTTGGAGGCCGAGGCCACCTGCGCGTGCACCTCCAAGCCTACAATGATCTCCCAATCCCCCGTCGCACCTTCAATGAGGTTGGAACTCCTGCCAGCCTTGACCTTATCCTGCATGGACTTGCTCCTTACGAAGGTCCCTCGTTATCGCAGCGGCAGAGGTCCTGCAATGCCTTCGTTAGGCCTGTTTGCCCTACTTGTCCGCAAGGACTTTATCTGGCTGCTTCCTGAGCAGAAAGAAGCTTGTTGCAGCAGCTATGAATGCGATGACCATAAAGAGTGTCATGGCGCCAGAAAACGCACTCGACTCGGCAAGGCTCAAGGTTTTTTCGATTTGCGCGGCATCTACGACACTAAATCGGGCTAGCGCATGTTTTACCTGGCTTGCGGACCCATGCGCTAAATTGTGTGCCCATCCCATAGCATTTGCGGGCGCATCAGAGAGTCCAGATACAGTTTTAGCAACGGCGTCCCCACGGATTTTTCCCATCACCGTTCCGCCAGCGGCGATAGACATAGTAAGCCCTAAGTAGAAGCACATATTAATGACACCTGAGCCTTGGCCGGCATGCTCATCAGGCAGCGCTCGCAGACCAACGATAGGAAAGAATGGGTAGGTGAGCCCCATTCCCGCGCCGATAAATACTAATCGCCACCACAGGTCTGCATAGGTCGTGTCTGCGGACGTCTGCGAGAGTAGCCACAAGCCGCAGGCCATCAACAGCATGCCAATGGTGATTGGCCACTTCAGTCCCCCTTTGGCGAGGAGATTTGGCAAGGAAGCCGACAATACGAAGCTTGTTGCAGAATATGGTAGGAGCGCTGCGCCGGCCACAAAAGCTGTAAATCCGAGTCCGCCTGGCGCCTGCGCAAACAGATTAAAAAATAAAACCACTGCTATGAGCGCTACCCCGTCCGCGAAAATTCCAAGCGTCGAGGCGAGATAGGCCGGATAGCGGAAAAACCGAAAATAAACGAGCGGCTCAGCTGCATAGAGCTCGCGAATTACGAACGCGACAGTTCCCGCAAGGGCAATAGCAAAAAGGCCGAGAGTCTC